>JBBSEY010000026.1:0-22170 GCA_038239265.1 Gemmatimonadales bacterium
ACCCACCCTGCTCGCCCGCATCTCGGCAGTGCTGCTCGTCGCCCCCCCCGAGGCTCCATGGTTCGACACTTCGAATCTCATGCGCATCGACGCGATCGCCGAGGCGGCGCTCGAGTCGATTACGGAAGCGGCGCAGTCACTGCCACTCATCGTCGTGGGCTTCGGTACGCAGTGCATGTTTGCGTCGCACCCGGGTGCGCTCCACGTGCGACTGGTGGCTCCCCTCGAAACACGCGTCGCCACGCTGCGCTCGCGCTTCGGCTGGGATGGCTCCACCGCTCGCGCGCGGGCGCGAGAGATGGATGACATCCGGCGTCGCTACGTCCAGCGCTATTTTCATCGCGATGTTCACGATCCGCTGCTCTACGACATCCAGATCAACACCGGCAGGACGTCGATCGATGAAGCGGTTGTGATGATCGAACAGCTCGTGCGCGGCCACGAGGCGGCGGGATTCGCGGCCGCCGGAGTTCGCGAACAGGGAGCCGGCGCGATCGCGTGATGCGGAAATCGCGCATGTCGGCCGCGTGACGAAAGTCATTCTCTTCGGCGCGACCGGAATGGTCGGGTCGGGGGTGCTCTACGAGTGCCTCGATTCTCCCCGCGTCAGCACGGTGCTCGTGATCGGACGCACCGCATCCGGCATCGCGCACGAGAAGATGCGCGAGCTCCTGCATGGCGACTTCCTCGACTTCGAGCCGCTGCGCGACCAGTTCGCGAGCGCCGATGCCTGCTTCTTCTGCCTCGGAGTTTCGTCCGCTGGAATGCGCGAGGCAGCGTACACGCGAATCACGCATGACTTCACGGTCGCGGCGGCGAAGGCGATGATCGGAACGAGTCCGCAGCTGACCTTCATCTACGTTTCTGGCGAGGGCACGGACAGCAGCGAGCGAGGGCGAACGATGTGGGCACGCGTGAACGGGCGCACCGAGAACGAGCTGCTCGCCATGCCCTTCAAGGCCGCCTACATGTTCCGTCCCGGATACATTCAGCCATTGCGCGGAGTGCGAACAAAGACCGCGCTGTACGGCGCGATCTACGGTGCGCTGGCGTGGTTCTATCCGGTGCTTCAGCGGGTTGCGCCGAAGTTCGCAACCACGACGGTGAATGTCGGTCGCGCGATGATCGAAGTCGCGGCAGAGGGGTATGCGCGCCCGATCGTGCTCACGAAGGACATCAACGCGCTCGCCGAGCTCGCGGAGGATCACGAGAGCGAGGGCCCGCCAGCTGCACTCATAGGAGGAGGCTCACGGTGACATCACCCATCTCGCGCGGCTTTCGCGGGCGGCGTCCCGAGGCGGGCGCGGCGCTCAAACTTCCACCGGGTCAGTACGAGACCCGGGATTTTCCCGTGCTCTCGGCCGGCCCGACACCCCACACGCCTCTCGCCAACTGGGACTTCACGCTCGGCGGCAGCGCCGGCGCGTTGGCGAAGTGGACATGGGCCGAGCTCGAGGCGCTCCCGCACGAGACGATCACGCGCGACATCCACTGCGTCACGAAGTGGTCCAAGTTCGATACCGTGTGGAGCGGGATCTCCATCGACACCATCATCGCTGCGGGCGCAGCGAAGGGGATCGAGCCGGCGCCGTTCATCATGGCCAGCTGCGATGGCGGGTACACGACCAACCTCCCGCTCGCGGATGTCACCGGCGGCAAGGCATGGATCGCCGTCGGATACGATGGGAAGCCGCTGCCGGCCGAGCATGGGGGGCCGGCGAGATTGCTCGTGCCGCATCTCTATTTCTGGAAGAGCGCGAAGTGGATTCGCGGGATCCACTTTCGTGAGCGCGACGAGCCCGGATTCTGGGAGGCGCTCGGCTACCACATGCGGGGTGACCCGTGGAGGGAGCAGCGCTATACGGGCGACGCGTGAGTAGCGGTCGCTCGCCGCGCGCCTAGTGCAGGAGCCGGCGCCACCGCCCTTGTCGAGCGTGACTCCCCTCGCGTGGCGAGTCGCGACGGTGGCGGAGATCATCACGGAAACGCCGCGCGTGCGCACGCTGGTGCTCGACCTCCTCGACTGGCCCGGGCATCGCGCCGGCCAGCACGTCGATGTGCGACTCACCGCTGACGATGGCTATCAGACTGAGCGAAGCTACTCGATCGCTTCGCCTCCGGAAGATGCGCGCATCTCCCTCACGATCGAGCGGCTCGACGATGGCGAGGTGTCGTCGTATCTCGCGGATGTGCTTCGCCTGGGCGACCCACTCGAGCTTCGCGGTCCGATCGGCGGGCACTTCGCCTGGAGCGTGCGCGACGGCGGGCCCCTCATGTGCGTGGGCGGCGGATCGGGGATCGTGCCACTGATGGCGATGCTGCGCCACCGCGCGCGCGCGAGCGAGGAGCTTCGGCGCGCGACCCCCGCGCGCCTGCTCTACTCATCGCGCAGCTGGAGCGAGATGATTTTTCGCGACGAGCTCGCACATCTCGCGGCGTCGGACGCGACGCTCACCGTTACGCACACGATCACGCGCGAGCCACCACCGGGATGGGCGGGATACCACCGTCGGATCGATGCGGCGATGCTGGCAGCGAGCGTGTGGCCCGCGGCCTCGCACCCGCACATTTTCACGTGCGGGCCGACACCGCTCGTCGAGACGGTCGCGGAGGGGTTCGTCGCGCTCGGCTTCGATCCGGAGAGCGTGCGAACGGAGCGCTTCGGGCCAACGGGCACAACTCCGTGAGGAGAGTTCGAGCGCCGTGGCTCCGCGTCGTGAACCACTACGACTCCCCCCTCCGTTCACCCTCGTTAGTGCCGGTGCGCGACGGACAGCGCGTACACCGCAGAGCGCAGCAGCGGTAGCGGATCGTCCGACAGCGTGATTCCGTTCGTGAGAATGATCGGGTTGAACGCGAGCACCTTCTGTGCGGAATCACTGTTCGCGAGGACTTTCGTAATGCTCAGCGTCCCCAGCTCCACGCGCTTCCGATCCGCCGGCCATACGATCGAGCCGTCATTCGTCTGATCGCCCGGGTTGGCGAGCTGCGCGAAGATCGTGTACTTCACCGGGCCCTTCGCGAGCGCTGCCCTGAGACCGTTGAACATGTAGTCCGCCTTCTGCTTCGCGGAAGTGGCGGAGTCGAGCTTCACCACACCGGCCGTCGGAATGATCTGATAGCGCGCGGGGTGCTTGCCGCCAGCGGAATCGACGAAGACGAATGCGTTGTTCGAGTAGAAATCGAGATTCTGGAAGCTCTTCGCCGCGGCCTTCGAGTCGACGATCACCTTGAGCGCCGCGGGGTGCGTGCCGAGGAATTGCTCGATCGGGCTCGGATGCGCACTCTTCTCGTTGGTCGCCGCGATCGCCGTCAGAAACGCGAGAAAGTCGGCGCCGGTCCCGATGAAGAAGCCGTTGTGCGAATTGGCGACGATGTCCGTGTACGCGCCGCCGGCGAGTGCAAAGCGAATCGCCATGCCGTGCGGAGAGGCATTGTCGTTGTTGTCGGGAATGTTCGGAACGCCCGTCCCATCGGAGAATCGAACGGTGACGGGAACGGTCGACCCCTGCATGTGGGCGGCGCGCGTGATCGACCTGGCCGACGACGCCGGCGTGAAGGTGCCGGTGGTGACGAGCCCCTTCGTGTGCGTGAAGCGGAGACCCGGGTGGATGCCGCCCGCGAGCGTGACCAACGCGTCGGCGATCTGCTGCGGCAGCGACTTTTCCTGGGCGCGAAGCGACAGGGGCGCGAGAACGAGCGCGACGGCGACCGTCGCGCGAACGAGTTTGTTGACTGACATGTTTTTCCTGCTCCGTAAGGCTTTGGGGGAAGCTCCCGGAATGTACGCTGATACGAGGCGCTGTCGATGCCGGCCCCGCTTTTGCCCTGTAGCGGCGCATGGGCGCATCGCGAGTGGGCCGGTGAGCGAGTTGCAGCAGGACGAGCGGTTTTCCATCCTGGCAGCCGAAAGCCGCCGCCTGAGCGCGTCGCTCGACTACGAGACGACACTCGTCACCGTGGCGAGCATGCGGCTTCCCTACCGCCAGGCTTGGTCGATCGTAGATGTGCTCACCGAAGACGGCTCGATACGCCGCCTCCCGGTTCACTATGGCGATGGCACTATCGAGGCGGCCGTGCGCGACCTGCACGAACGCTTCCCTGTCGATGCCTCCGCAATTCACGGAGCGGCCGCGGTCATGCGCAACGGGGAGCCGCAGGTTGTCAGCGACCTGCACGATGAGCTGCTCGTCGCGTTCGCGAGAAATTCAGATCACCTCGCTCGACTGCGCGCGATCGGCGCGCGCTCGTTCGTGAGCGTCCCGATGATCGCCCGCGGGGCGGTCATCGGCGCCATCACCATCGTCTCCTCCGACGAGACCAGGCGGCTGAACCAGTCCGACGTCGCCGCCGTCGAAGATATGGCGAGCCGAGCTGCAATGGCGATCGACAATGCGAAGCTGCACCGCGAGGCGCGCACGGCACGCGACGTCAGTGAGACCGCGATGGCCGCCGCGGAGGAGGCTGGGCGCCGCAGGTCGGAATTTCTCGCGACCATGAGCCACGAGTTCCGCACCCCGCTCAACGCCATCCTCGGCTACTCGCAGATCCTCGACATGGGAGTGCTGGGCCCTACGACGGCGGCGCAGCATGCCCATCTCGAACGGCTTCAGGCGAGCGCTCGTCATCTCCTGCAGCTGGTCGATGACGTGCTCGATGTGGCGAAGGTCGACGCCGAGCGGCTCGACGTGCGCCAGGATTCGCTCGTCACGGGCGCGAGCGTGCTGTCGGCCGTCTCGCTCGTGCATCCGCAGGCGACCGCGAAAGGGATTCGTCTCCTCGACCTCGGCGCCGCCGCGCCCGGCGTCCCTTACCTCGGCGACGAGCGACGCGTCCGGCAGATCCTCGTGAATCTGCTATCGAATGCCGTCAAGTTCACGCCGTCGGGAGGGCAGGTGACGGTGAACTGTGGGGCGACCGTCGAGCCCGACCCGGGTGCACAGCTCGTCAATCCGGCGCTGGAGCCCCTGCCAGGGGAAGCGCCGGACTCGGGAAGGATGTGGGCTTTCATTCGAGTCACCGATACGGGTCCGGGAATTCCGTCGGGCTTCATGCATCAGCTCTTCGAGCCGTTCGTTCAGGCTGATGGCGCGCTCACCCGCGAGAAGGGTGGCACTGGCCTTGGACTCGCAATCAGTCGCGGGCTCGCGCGCCGAATGGGAGGAGATCTCACGGCGCGCTCGAAGCCCGGCATGGGGGCGACGTTCACGCTCTGGCTTCCCACGCGCGACCAGGAAGCGCGGGAGTCGGTTGCATCGCTCGGCGCCTCGAGGCAGGGTACCGCGTCGGCGGAGGCGCGCCGCACTCCGACCACCAACATGTGGACCTTCCCCGCCGATACCGCGGCGCTCGATCAGGCGGCGTATGCCGTGCTACACGCGATCGGGACGAGCCTGTCGAGGGATGCCGAGACGATCATCGAGCGGTACGTGGCTGCCATTCGTGCCGACGATCGCTTTCCCGGCGCGCGCACGCTTCGCGCTGCGCAGCTGCGCGATCATATCACGCCGTTCGTCGGACTCCTCGCGTCGAATCTGACGATCATCGGAGAAAGCTGCGGGCGCGACCCGGAGCTGCTCGCGGACGGGGGCCACCTGCAGCGTCTCCTGGCCGAACTGCATGGGGTCCAACGCCACCGTCTGGGATGGAGCGAGGCCGACATCGAGCGCGAGACCAGACTGCTCGTCGACGAAGTCGAGCGGTCGATCAATGCATCCGTGGATGTCGTGGCCACGGCGCGGGCAACGAGCGATGGGCCAAGCGACGAGGTGCGCGATGCGGTGTCCCTCCCCACCGTCAAGGCCGCGCGGCAGTACGCGCTCGATCTATCGTACCGCGTGCTCGACCAATCGTCGCGCACCACGCTGCGAACGTTCCGCTTTGCGAGAAGCGCGGACGCTCCGTAGCGCCCGGGTCACTTCAGGTACTTTCGAAACCAGGCGATCGTCGCCGGCCACGCCTGCCGCGTCGCCTCCAGATTCGCCTGCATGATCGAGCCGTCGTCCTGCGTCTGCGCACGCAAGAAGCCGTGCGCGGCGCCTGGATAGATCGTGTGCTCGTACGTGCGCCCGAGTGCCTTCATGGCGGAATCGGTTCCGGGAACGGTGAGCGCAATGCGCGCGTCGGTGCCGCCGTAGAGCCCGAGCACAGGTGCATGAACGTTCGGCAGCTGGTCGGCGGACGGTGGCGTGCCGTAGTACACCACCGAGGCGCCGAACTGCGGTGACGATCCCGCATGGGCGGCGTGCGCGAACGAGATGCCGCCGCCCCAGCAGTAGCCGACGATGCCGTACTTCTTTTCCGCGGCCGGCTGGGACATCGCGTACTGCGCGACCGCGTCGAGCTTGCGCTGCACGTCGGCGGGATCGAGCGTGCGGATGAGCGCAGGGCCCTGCGCCTTGAGCGTGCTGTCATCGAGATTCGACGCGATCTTCCCCGTGAGCAGATCGGGCGCGATCGCAATGAAGCCATCGGCCGCGAGTTGGTCGGCGACGCCGCGCACCCACGTCGAGAGCCCGAAGATCTCGTGCACGACCACGACCACCGGTGCCTTGGTGCTCACCTGCGGGTACACGATCCACGCGCGCACGCTGTCGCTTCCAATCTTTACGACTACCCACTCGCCATGGCGCGGGGACTTTGCCAGACGCGACGCGGCGTCGGCGGCGCCGGCGGGGAGCCCGGCCGCCTGCTGCGTCGCATCGCGCGATTCGCTCGGCGCGGCCGTCGCGGACGCCGACGTCGAGTCGTGCGCCGCATGATCGTCCGCCGCGGCGTGACGAGCGCACGCGCCCATCGCGAGCGCGGAGCAAAGGACAACGAGGGTATGACGAATGTGCATTGTGATGTCTCCGCTCACTTGGGAATGACGTAGTCCTGCGCGCCGATGAGCTGCCAGGCCCCATCGCGCTGCTTCTGCCATGTGTCCGTGAATGCATAGCGCCTGTCGAAGGCACCGCTCTTGTTCGTTCCCTTCACGTGCAGCACGCCGGTGATGAGCTGCGTGCTTCCGAAGTCGTGCACCTTCATCGCCTCGTTCTCCGCCCACGTCGTGATCTCCTCGCCGCTGGCGCTCGCGATCACATCGTCGCGGCTCATCACCCCTGCGTCCTCCGTGTAGACGAAGCCGGGGGCGAGCAGCCGGTCGAAGATCTTTGGATCGCGAGCGACGAGCCCGCGCGTCCACTCGTCTTCGCGCTGAAGGGGGAGCGCCTGCACGCGATCCGCCTCGGACGCGCCCGCGTCTCCGCGTTCGGCCATGGCCACCGCCGCCTTCGCCTGATAGACGGCCGCACCGCCCACGTACGTCGCGATCACCTTCGTCCCGATGATTCGTTCGGGAGCGACCGTCATGATGTCGCGATTCAGGATCGTGAAGTCGGCGTACTTGCCCGTCGAGATGGAGCCCAGCTCGTTCTCCTGGAATGCCGCGTACGCTGGCCACAGCGTCATCGAGCGCAGCGCCTCCTCGCGCGTCATGCGCTGATCGGCGTACCAGCCGCCGGGGGGCATGTTGTCGGCGTCCTGCCGTGTGACGGACGAGTGGAAGGTGATGACCGGATCTACGTGCTCGACGGGAAAGTCGGTGCCGTTCGGAATCACGACGCCGGTGTTGAGCAGCGACCGCCACGCGTATGCACCGCGAATGCGCTCGGGTCCGAGTCGGCGCTCCGCCCACGGCATGTCGCTCGTCTGGTGGCTCGCCTGCATGCTGGGAATCACACCGAGCTGCGCGAAGCGCGGGATGTCCTGCGGCGAGATGATCTGCGCGTGCTCGATGCGGAGGCGCGCGTCGGCGGTGGGCACCACGTCGAGCGCGGACTCATAGGCGTCGAGCGCGTTGCGATTCCCACGGTCACCGATCGCGTGCGTGCTCACCTGAAAGCCATGCTGGAGCGCGGCGATCGACATCTTCTTCAGATGCTCGGGCGTGGATACCAGGAGCCCCGTGTTTCCACTGTCATCGCTGTATGGTGCGAGGAGGGCGGCGCCGCGCGAGCCGAGTGCGCCGTCGGCGTAGAGCTTGACGCCGCGCACCCACACGTGTCCGTCGTACTCCCCCATTTTCGGACCGCGGGCGAAGTAGTAGGCGAGCGTCGCTGAGTCGTCGCCCACCATTTCGTAGCTGCGGAGCGGGAGCTTCTTCTGGCTGGCGAGCGTCTCGAGCGCTTCGATCGTCTCGCGCTCGGCGCCCATGTCCTGCACTTCGGTAAGTCCCCACTTGTTGCTCTCGGCAGCGGCGGCGGCGAGCAGCTCGCGCCGCTGCGCCACCGTGAGCTTCGGCGTCGCGCCTGCAATCAGCCCCTGCGCGTTGTCGACGAACACGCCGGTCGGATTTCCCTGCGCATCGCGGACGATGCGGCCGCCCTGCGGATCGGAGGTCTTCGCGGTGATCCCGGCTGCTTTCATCGCGGCGGTGTTCGCGAGCAGGGCGTGTCCATCGACGCGAGTGAGGAGCACCGGATGATCCGGCACCGCGCGGGTGAGCGCCGCATTCGAGGGAAACTCCTTCACAGCCCATCGATTCTGATCCCAGCCGTTGCCGAAGATCCACTCCCCGCTCTTTGCACGCTTTGCGCGCTCGGCGACGCGCGAGACGATCTCCTCGTACGACGACACGCCGACGAGGTCGACGCTCTCGAGCGCCATCCCCAACCCGAGCAGATGCGCGTGTCCATCGATGAAGCCGGGATACGCGGCCGCTCCGTGGAGGTCGAGCAGCTGCGTCTTCGGACCCTTGAGTGTCATGGCACCACGCGCCGAGCCAACGAACACGAACCGTCCGCCGCGCACCGCGAACGCCTCGGCCATTGGGCGAGTTGCATCGACGGTGTAGATGCGGCCGCCGGTGACGATGAGATCCGCAGGTTGCGTCGCCTGTGAGCGAGCCGCGGATGCCAAGGCGGCGAGTACGATCAGGGCGACGAGCGATCGTGATGTAGTCATGGTTTTGATTTAGGCGGGGCGGTAAACGGGAACTCTTCTTCGCGGGTCATGATCGAATTGGTGCTGGCGGTGCGAGGCGGACCAGGGTCGAAGGTTAACAATGCGCTCGGCGGGGGCGTCACAGACAGCGCGACGAACGGTGTCTCAAAATGGTGTATTGCCGAGTCCGTTATGAATCACATATTGTCTCGCGCGAGGCATTGGCGGCCAGTGCGTTCGCCAGGCCATCTCTGGAGGCATTCAAGGTGATATCGTTCCGACGCTCGATGGTGTTATCTCGAAGCGCGGTGGTGCTGGCGCTGTTGCTCGTGTGCCCAGAGATGCTGCTCGCGCAGCAGAGCGGGCCGGCCGCGAACGATCTCGCGGGAACGGATTCACTGGCGGATGTCGCGATTCACGACTGGCGCCCCAGCGGCTGCCTCGCGACGCTAGCGCCGATGAGCATGCATCGGAAGCCCGTATTCCTCGGAGCGACGATGCCCCCGCGCACGGACAGCCTATTCACTTTGCAGGCGGATTTGATCGCCCAGGATGTCGCCGCCGAGATCCGGAAGGAGCTCGGCGCGCGCGGTGTGGATGCGCCGATCGCGGACGGAAAGATCTCGTGGTACTCGGTACCGACGCAGATTGTCGTCACGGCGATGCGCAATGGAGACATGCGGTTGCGATCGCGCGGAGCCGCCGGCGACTCGAGTGCGACGACGCTCCTCGCCCGCGCCTTCGATGCCGCGCGAGCTCGCGGAACGCTGCTCCTGGTCTGGCCGGACAATAACACGGCAGACTCGGTGCTCATCCGACTCACGCTCGTGGCACAATCAGTGAACGAGAGCGATGCGCTCTATCCGTATGCGCTGGCTCGAGTGAAGTTCGCCGCGTTTTTCCTTTCGGTTCCCGATGAAACCCCGGCGCGGTTCGTGGACGGGCAGCCTCCGCCGAGGTATCCGGAGTACAACGAACGCAATCGTGTCTCCGGCGAGCTGCTCATGCGAATCGTGGTGGACAGCACTGGGAAAGTCATCCCCTCGAGCATTCACGACGTGTGGCCGGAAAATAAACCGCGGCTCAACGGCGAGATGGGTCGCTATTACGATGCCTTCGTCACTTCGGTCACCGCGTGGGAGCAGCGTGTGAGATACGAGCCGGCGCGCGTCGGCGTGTGTCCGGTGACGGCAGTGCTGTTGCACCCACTGGGATTCATGGCCCGGTAAGCGGACGGAGCTCACGGTAGAAAAAAACGTCGCTGCTCCGAGAGGGCTGCCACAGCTGTGTCAGCGACTGCAGACCTTCCGTACTGGCGGCGATCATCGTGCGCTCGGCGAGAGGGTTGCGAGGGGCAGGAGCATCCCTCGCTGAAGAGAGCGCAGGAGCTCGCCGGAAGCGGACATCGGGCGAAACGCGCTATTCTCGCAGCGCCTGATGCACCATCGACACCGCGATCGACCCCTCCCCCACCGCGCTCGCCACGCGCTTCACGTTCCCCGCGCGTACGTCGCCCACCGCGAACACGCCGGGGAGGCTCGTCTCCAGCAGAAAGGGCGCGCGCGTGAGCGGCCAGCTCGCCGACTGCAACTCGTTCGCGGTGATGTCCGCGCCCGTCCTGACGAAGCCGTTGGCATCCAGCGCCAGGCACCCTGCCAGCCACGAGGTGCTCGGCACCGCGCCGGTCATCAGGAAGAGGTGCCGGATCGGGCGCGGACTGCGCACCCCGGTTGCCCTGTCGATCCAGCATACGCTCTCGAGATGCGACTCGCCGGCGAGCTCGGTGATCTCCGTCTCCGGGTGAAGCTCGATCGCCGGATTTTCCTCGATGCGCATGATGAGATATCGCGACATGGTGTCGGCGAGCGCCTTTCGGCGGATGAGCATGTGCACCTTCCTCGCGAAGCGGGCGAGATACACCGCCGCCTGCCCCGCAGAGTTCCCGCCCCCCACGACGATGATCTCGTCGCCGCCGCACAGCTGCGCCTCCATGAACGTTGCGCCGTAATAGATACCCATCCCATCGAACCGATCGACGTTCTCGAGTGGAAGCCGGCGATACTCGGCGCCCGTCGCGATGACGACGGTTCGCGCGGAAACTTTGGTGCCGTCTCCCAACTCCAGCGTGTACGGCTTGCGATCGCAGGAGAGCTTCGTGGCGCCCTGCGCGATCATCAGCTTGGCGCGGAATTTCTGCGCCTGCGTGTACGCGCGCTGTGCCAGCTCCTGTCCCGTGACACCGAGCGGGAAGCCGAGATAGTTCTCGATTCGCGAGCTGGATCCCGCCTGCCCTCCGGGCGCATTTGCCTCGATCACCAGCACGTCCAGCCCCTCGCTCGCGCCGAACACCGCTGCCGCGAGCCCCGCGGGCCCCGCACCGACGACGACCATGTCGCGAAGCTGCGCCTGCTCGATCGCATCGTTGAAGCCGAGGCAGACGGCGATCTCGCTGTTGGTCGGATTGCGGAGAATCGTCGAGCCCTGGCAGATCAGCACGGGAATATCGGAGACGTCGATCCCGAACCGATCCAGCATGACCTGCACGCCGTTCTGATCCTCATCGAGATCGATGTTCGTGTACGGATGCGCATTGCGCAGGAGAAACTCGCGAATGCGCAGCGTCCCGGGCGAGTGATTGGATCCTACCAGCACGACGTCACTGATGTGACGATCGATGAGGGTGAGCCGGCGAAGGATGAATGCACGCAAAAAGATCTCGCCGAGCTCGGCGTCCGTCTGCACGAGCTGCAGGAGCGCGTCCCTCGTCAGCTCGATCACCTCACCAGCCGCGCTCGCTCTTACGGTGACGAGGCTTCGCCGACCGGAGAGCATGTTGGCTTCACCGGTGAACTTCCCCGGCGTGTGCACCGTCAGCAGCGTCTCGACTTCGTTGTCGCTGCGCACGACCTGAATCTCGCCACTCACGACCACGAAGAAGCGCGTGTTGCTTCCGCCGGCCGGGATGAGAACTTCGCCCTCGCTCATCAAACGGCGCGTGCCGTGCGCGGCGATCCGCCCGATCTGCGCACCCGTGAGCGTCGGAAACGCAAAGTCCGTCGCCGCGAGCGGCGGGACCCCCAGCGTCGCGATGTGTCGCCCCTCGGACTCGTCTACGGAAATTTCCATGCTCAAGATTATACTGGCGAGCCAACCCCGTCGAGCTACCCGATAGGATAGTCCGCGGCTACCCCCGGGCGCGTCACCACCCTGTTTTACTCAAGCGTGACACGGGCGCCCTGCGGCCGCGGTGTCGCGATTCGCGTGCGCAATCGACTGCGTCGCCTGGTCGACCAACCACGCCGCACCTCGCGAAGACATGTGCGTCGTGAGCGTGGTGTCGCGGCCGAGCCCTTTGAGCTCGACTACGCGGGTGTCGACGGCGCGCTGATCCTTCACGGACACCACCTGCACTTCCCACTCGGCGATCCACGGGCCGATCCGGTTGAGCCGGCTGAGGAGCACCCAATCGGCATGCTGCGCTGCTCCCCACTGAGCGACGACATCTGCGTGCTCCCAGAGATACGTTGCGCCGGGATGCTCTGCAGTGAGCGATGGCGCAGCGCTATCGATCACAGGATATCCGCACCCGGTGAGGCGCACGCGCGCCTGATTCGTGAGCTGCACGATCGCGGCCGAGTCTTCGCGCGTGTCGGCGCTCGCGGACATGTTGTGCAGCATAACCGGCGCGACTGCAATCGTCGGACGCGCCGGCGCGGTGCCGCCGAAGAGTAGAAACGGAGCAAGAAGTAAAGCGGGGGTGACCGTGCGGCGGCTGATCATCGTTCGACCGTGATCGGAGGTGGGCCTTTCGCCTTGTGCGGCTCGCATCGCAAGGAGAAGGTTTGCACGATCGAAGCCACCGCGCACGCAGGTCGAGCTAGGCGGCGAGCGCCGCGAACCAGGATTACGGCGCCGTGAGCGCCGGCAGGATCGCCGTGTTCTGGCCGTTCACGATCATCCACTGTGCGTCCGCGCCTCTCTTGAGCACGTAGACCATGCGCGTGCGCAAGACGCCCTTCCCGTCCGCGCCCGTCTCGGTGGGCTGAATTCCGGGCGAGAGCGCGGTGTAGCCGGAAACGGCGTGCTCGTAGTGCGCGATCGCGAGCTCCGGCGAGACGAAGACGATCTTCTGCACCGTGACGGAATCGTGCGATTCCTTGAAGATGGTCGCAAAAATGCGCGTCGTGATACCCTCGATCGCCGGCTTTCCGCTGAACGGCGTGCCGAGGATGTTGATGAATTCGGCGGTCGGCACGAAGCGGCTCGCCCACCCTGCAGCGTCGTGTCGATTCCAGGCGGCGGCCTGCTCGGCGATGATCGCGCGGATGTCCGTGTCGGCATCGCTTGCGCGTGCAGCGTGAATCATGGTCATGATGCGCGCCTCCTTCGGCGTGATGAGCTGGGCGCCCGCGGCGGTCGCCTGCGTGAGGATCAGGACGAATGCGAGGCTTCGAAGAGTGGGCATGTGCGACTCCATGGTCAATCGTGGCACTTATGAGTCCTTATGGCACTTATATGCCATGACGAGAACGTAGTATATTCTTCTGCCAATGGCAATCACGAAATCTTCAGGCGAGCGGATCCAGCAGAAGCGCCGCACCAGGAGCGCCCTCCTCGCCGCCGCCGTCACGCTCGTCTCGAGTGGAAGCGCGCCCTCCGTCGCGGAGGTTGCCGACGCCGCGCGGGTTTCGCGGCGAACCGCCTATCGCTATTTCCCGACGCAGGAGCAGCTGCTCGTCGAGGCGTCGCTCGAGGGCGTTCGCGGCATCATCGCGGACGCCATCGAAGGCGCCGGCACCCCCGCGCGCGGCGCGACGGATGTCGAGGCCCGCCTCGACCGCGTCGTCCACGCGATGCAGCAGAGCGCCGCGGAGAACGAGCAGCTGCTTCGGTCGATGATTCGTCTCACGATCTCCGCACCGTCGGATCCGGCGCTGCTCAAACGCGGCTACCGGCGCATTGACTGGATCGCGCAGGCACTCGCCCCCGCCAAAAAGGCGCTCGGCAAGCGTCGCTACGAGCGGCTCGTCTCCGCGCTCTCGCTGTGCATGGGCATCGAGGCGCTGATCGTGTTGCGCGATCTGCGCGGGCTATCGAAAGGCGACGCCGAAGATGTATCGCGCTGGGCGGCGCGCACGCTGCTGCGCGCATCGCTCGCGGAAGTGGGGTCCAAGCGCGGGAAGAAGTAACGGCTCGCGATTCTCACCCCGCCCCGAGCCCCAGCTGCTCCGCCAGTGCCGAGCGATAGCCTCGACTCACCTTCAGCTTCGCCCCGCCCTGCACCATCAGGATGTATTCCCCGTGCAGATACGGCTCGACCTGCACCACGCGCGCCAGATTCACGATCGTCGATCGATGAATGCGCGCGAAGCGCCTGGCGTCCAGCACCGCCATCATCTCGCTCATCGACTTGCGAATGACATGTGCCAGCGGGCCCACGTGGGCGACCACCGAGTCGCCGGACGCCGAGATGTAGTCTATCTCCCGCGCGATGATGAAGTGGATCACCCCGTCCACGCTGACGGCGATCCGATCGAGTCCTCGCGCGGCGCGGGGCGCCGCGCCGCCCTCCACTCCGAGATCGCGGCTGAGCCCACGCACCCGCTGCACGAACTCGCCATTGCGTGCGCTCGCAACCCGCTCGCGCGCCCGATCGAGCGACTCGCGTAATCGCTCCTGCTCCACCGGCTTGAGCAGATAGTCGAGCGCACGCGCCTCGAAGGCGTGCACCGCGTGTTGATCGTACGCCGTGACGAAGACGACGATGGGCATCGCCTCATCCGCCACCCGCTCGAGCAGCTCGAAGCCGTTCGCCCCCGGCAGCTCGATGTCGAGGAAGAGCACATCGGGGGGATCGGTCGCCATCGCTCGCAGCGCCGCCTCCGCGTCGCCGTACTCGCCGATCACGAGCACGTCGGGCTCGCGCCGCAGCCGAATGCGCAGCCCCTCGCGCGCGAGGGGCTCATCGTCGACGATGAGAACGCGAAGTGGATCGCGGTGCGCAGTCATTAAACGGCCCGCAGGCGCTGCGGCGCGAGCGGCATGTCGACGGTCACCACGGTGCCCGCCGGCGTCGTCGCGAGATCGAGCGTGGCATCATCGCCATAGAAGTGAACGAGCCGCTCGCGCACGTAGCGCAGACCGAAGCCCCGCGCCCCATCCGCTTCGCACATCTTCCCTGCACTCCCGCTTCCAGGGTCCACTACCCGCAGCCGGAGCCGCGCACCTTCGACGATTGCCGTGAGCTCGATGCGCGCACCGTCCGACGCCGGCGCGAGTCCGTGCCGAATCGCGTTCTCGACCAGCGGCTGCAGCAGGAGCGCCGGCACGCGCGCGTCGCGCGCGCCCGTCCCCACCATGACATCGAGACGGAGCGCGTCGCCGAAGCGTAGCCGCTCGATCCTGAAGTACTGCTCGACGTCCACGATCTCATCGCCGACGGAGGCGGTCGCGTCGGCTCGTCGCACCAGCGCCGTCCGCAGATACCGCGAGATCTGTCCGATGGCGTTCTCGGCTCCCGCCGTGTCTCCCTTGATCACGAGGGTCGACACCGTGTTGAGCGCATTGAAGAGAAAGTGCGGCTGGAGCTGCGACCGAAGCACTTCCAGGCCGGCATACGCGAGGCGTGCCTCCAGCTCGGTCGCCGCGACCTCGCGCGCGTGCGCGCGCCGCCACGCATCGAGCAGCATGTACAGAGCCACGAGCACCCCGACCGTCGCGACATCTCCTCCCGCGTGCCGCATCGCGTAGTCACGAAGCTCGTCCACGCCGATCGCGCTCACGGCCTCCAGTCCGAAGATGCGCACCGCGATCAGATACAGGAGCGCGTGTGCGACCACGATTGCGGGGGTCGCGCCGAGCACGAGTGCCAGTCGCCACCGCGCGCTGCTCTCGCGATCGACGGCGCGACGGAGCGCAAGGAGCACGAAGGGCGTCACCGCAGCCCATGCCCAGTAGAAGAGCAGCACGTGCGCCGCGATATCCTCGAGCGACGCACTCCCGTTCCTGGCCTCCTCGCCCAGAAAGAAGTGCGCGGAGGACAGGATTCCGAACACGGTCCACCCGTACAGCACGATGGCAGCGATCAGCGACCATCGCATCCATCGGTTCTCGGGGAGCCACGAGGCGTCCATGCGCCAAAGATTGGGAACGCCCCGCGCGCGCGCCACTCTCGGGCGGTGAGATGCGCGCGCGCGCCGCTGTACGGGCCCGGAGGCACGACGAGTGGGCGCTCGCGGCGGCCACCTCATCCGCGATTTCGCCCGGTTGAGCGAGCGCGTGCGGCGGCGGCGGCACGCGCCTGCAATCGTTGCGCACCCCTCGCCACGAGTCCCTCGCCGCATGCCGTCGACGCACCGCACGTCCCTCCCTCTCGCGTTCCTCGCACTCGCAGCGCTCGCCCCGCCGCTCCGATCGCAGGCATCGCAGCCTCCGCCGCCACCAACCGCGTCCAGGCCCAGCGTCTCCGCGGCGCGCCGCACGCATCCGATTCATCTCGACGGTATTCTCGACGAACCCGATTGGTCACTCGCGGGGGTCGCCACGACGTTCACGCAGCGATACCCGGATCCCGGGAAGCCCGCCACGTATCAAACCGAAGTTCGCATCCTCTACGACGACGACGCGATCTACGTCGGCGCGCGCATGTTCGAGACGAGCCCAGGTTTCGAGATGAACGACCTCGGCTATCTGTCCCGCAGCGACGTGCGGTCGGTGGCGGCCGCGATCGGCGCGACGCACGACGCCTCGGCAAGCATCTTCCGCAGCACGCGCGTGACCATCTACACGATCGACGCGTGGAATTTCGGTGGCGACCCCTTCCATCGCGAGCTCGGCTTCACGAGTAGCGCAGAGCTTCGATCGCTCTGGAGCGTGGGCGCACGTGCCGCGTTTCTTCCTTCATCGATCGACGATAGACTCACTCGCGGCGGCCCACTCGTACGAGCCCCCGCCCGCTGGACGACGTCCGGCAGCGTTCAGAGCGATCTCCGGCGCAAGGTGATCGGCAGCGTGGCCGCCTCGCTCGAGCGCGGAGGAGTGAATGGCAACGAATGGGCAATCACTCCCTCCATCATCTGGCGCCCGATCAACAGGCTGCAGCTCTCGCTCGCGCCTTCGCTCGATGTCCTCCACGACGGAGCCCAGTACGTGCGCACCGTTACAGACTCGAACAATGCGCTCACCAGTGCGCACGACTACATCTTCGCCGACCTTCGACAGAGCACGCTGTCGGTGAGCGCTCGCGGAGACTGGTCGCTCACCAACACGCTCACGGTACAGCTATTCGCCCAGCCGTTCGTCTCCACGGCGCACTTCAGCGGCTACAAGGCGCTCCACGCGCCGCGCACCTTCCGCTTCGACGTCTTCGGCCACGATCGCGGTACCGTCACGGATCTCCCAAACGGACGCGTGCGCATAGATCCTGACGGAGACGACGGCACCCAGCCCGCCTTCGTGCTCGGCGACGACGCCAACGAGACGAGCTTCGTCTCGCGTGCGATTCGCGTGAACGGCGTAATCCGCTGGGAGTACCGGAGCGGCTCGACGATTTATCTGGTGTGGCAGCAGACGCGCGACGGAAACGCGGCGCTCGCTGGAAGCTCGCTGTGGAGCGGACTGGATCGCGTGCTGAGCGCGCCCGCGAAGAACGTGATCTTCCTCAAGGCGAGCTATCGCTTGGGAAGGTAGTCCCTTCGTTGAGTAGCGGCTGAAGCAGTACTCGCAGGCGAAGAGGTAGAAAAACATCCGGATGACCACGCGCTCGCTCGCGTTACCCGTTTCTTGATCGCGCGCTCCCCGTTACGAATGGAACCCATGCGCGCTAGCTTCGAAGCATGACGCACGCGCGAAAGCAGGATCTGGCGGCGGAAGATCGAAGCGCCGGCGACTCGCAGCGCTTCGCTCCGCTACTACTCGCGATCGTCGCCATTGGCACCGCGCTGCGTGTCTGGCAGTATCTGGCCGACACATCCATGTGGTTCGACGAGCTCTCCATAGCGCGCAACATCGTCGAGCGTTCGCTCTCACGGCTACTCACGCAGCCCCTGGGCTACGAGCAGACCGCGCCACTCGGCTTTCTCGCGGCGATCGAGCTGACGAAGCAGCTGTTCGGCACCAGTGACATGTCGCTCCGACTCTTCCCGTTCATCTGCGGGATCGCGGCGCTGTTCGTCTTTCGGCGTGTCGCCGAGCGCGCGCTCGACGGTGTGGCTGTACCGATCGCCGTCGCGCTCTTCGCGCTCTCGTCGCCGCTCATTCGCTACTCGGCGGAGCTCAAGCAATACGGCGGAGACGTCCTCGTCACGCTCGTGCTCACTCTCATCGCGCTGGAGCTCTGCGCGCGCGCGCCCTCCGTGCGTTGCTGCATTAGCGCCGGCCTTGTCGGCTTCATCACGGTGCTCTTCTCGCAGGCCGCAGTGTTGGTGCTCGCCGGCGTCGGTGCGGCTCTCTTCGTGCGGTGGCTTCTCGACAGAAACGATCACACGCTCCGGCCCGTGCTCGTTACCGTGCCGATATGGGCGATTGCCGCAGCGAGTGGACTGCTCATCGCCCGGCACTTCATGACGCCGCAAACAATGGAGTTCATGCAGTGGTTCTGGAGGAAGGGCAATGGGTTTCTGCCGCTTCCTCCGAGCGTCGCCGGGACCGCGCTCTGGACGCGCGAGCGCTTCGTCCAGTTCTTCGATGGGATGTCGGGATATCCGCTCCCCGCACTCTATACAATTCTCGCGCTTGCCGGCTTCGTCGTGCTTTGGCGCCGCCGCAATACCGCTTTCATCCTTGCCGGCCCTCTGTTCGTGACCTTGGCGGCGGCCGTAGCTCAGCAATATCCATTTCGGATGCGTGTCGTGCTCTTCCTGCTTCCCACGCTCCTTCTCACGTCGGCCGCTGCCATAAAGTGGGTGATCGATCGTGCGACCAGAATCGCGCCCGCGGCCGGAGCCATCGTCGGAATTGCGGCGCTAGCCCCGCCGGTCGCCGCGATCGCCCTGGCGCCTCCCCCCTATACCGCCGAGCCATTCAAGCCGATCTTCGCCTACGTGCAAGCGCACAGGCAGCCCGGCGATCGCATTTACGTTTACGCGAATGCGTACGAGGCCGCGGCCCGCTATGGTGCACACTATGGTATGCCACCAGGGAGCTACATCAGCGGCTCGTGCGATGAGCGCTCGTTCGCTCCCGTCTACGCCGACGCCGATCGACTTCGTGGCGCGCCGCGGGTATGGGTCATCGGCTCCAGCGTTCCCAATTTTCGTCCCGCGCGGCGCGCGCTCGGCAAGTATCTCTCAGCGATCGGAATAAAGCGCGATTCGCTCGCCCTGAAATCCGTTGCACCGATGGATCCCGTGAGCGCGGAGCTCTACGACTTGAGCGACACGACTCGTCTTAAGGCAGCGTCGGCGGCGTCATTCGACGTGAAGCCCGACAGCGCGCTCCACGCGCTCTGCTTCGACTGGGTGCGCCCGACCTCTGATACGAGTCCCTCGCCCCCTCACTAGCGTACCGCTCGTCTCGCGATTTCGATGGCCCGGAAGCGCCCCTAGCTCGGCTGCTCGCGAAGAGCGCCCCACACCACCGGCGCGATTCGCGGGATCACCACCGTCCATGCGAGCACGCCGAGCAGCGAGACTCCGATCGCAAGCCCGAACGCGCTGTAGAAGCTTCCGGTGCGATCGACGAGAAAGCCGGTGATCGCCGGCCCGAAGATCCCCGCAGTGTTGCCAACCGCGCCCTGAAAGCCGATCCACCGCCCCGCCGCCGTCGGACCCGCCAGCAGCTGCCCCACCGCGTAGAGCGTCGTCGACGCGAGTCCGAAGCTGAAGCCAACCGCAAGCAAGCTCGCGTTGAGAAAAAGTGGTCCGCCGAGCAGCACGCCCAGAAGGCACACGGAGGACATGACCTGGCTCGTCACCAGCGTCGTGCGATAGACGCGATGCGGTGTCTCGCCGCTCGCGATCCACCTGTCGATCACCGTGCCCGTGGTCAGCGCGCCGAGTGCGTGCATCGCGTACGTGAGCCCTCCGATCGTCGCCATCCGCTCGATCGAGTAGCCGCGCACCTCCACCAGATAGTACGGCAGCCAGCTGAGAACGAAGTAGAAGATGTAGTTCGCGCAGAAGTGCCCGAGCCCCGCACCGAGCGCGGACCGTTGGGCGAGAATCTCGACGAACGAAGGCGCGGCCGTTGCACCATCAGCGGTTCTCGCTGGCAGCGTGCGCGCCGGACCTGTGAGCCACGGAACGAGCCACAGCAGCGACAGCACCCCGAGCGAGATGAAGAGCGCGCGCCATCCGTACCGGGCGAGGATGATTCCTCCCACGAACGTCCCGAAGGCGGGCCCGAGCGCGAGCCCGATCGCAATGTCGCCATTCGAGCGACCGCGCCGCTCGATCGACACATTCTCCGCGAGCATCTTCGAGCTGCACGGAAAGGAGACGCTTTCGCCGAGGCCCAGCACCAGACGCAGGAGCAGCAGCGCGGCGAAGGTGTTGGCGAAACCGCTGGCGATCGTCGCCACACACCAGAGCGCGAAGCCCACTGCGATCACGCGTTGCACTGCGAACCGTTCCGCGAGCCACCCGGCGCCGAGTTGGCTGATCGCGTACGTCCAGTAGAACGACGACAGCAGAATCCCGATCTGCGTGGCGGAGAGATGGAGCTCGGTCGCGAGAACCGGCGCGGCGGTGGCGAGATTGCCGCGATCGACGAAGTTGATGAAGACAGCAGCTGCGAGGAGCAGCGAGAGCGCACGCGAGGATGTCGCGCGCGTCACGGCAGGCTCGGCGGTGTTTCCGAAGGCTTCGGAGACGCGGCGCTCATCGAATGCGAAAAGATCCCGCCGTCCTCGACTCGAGATTGTCGAGACGCGTGTCCACCTGCGCGATGGCCATCGAGTGGCTTGATGTCGTCGGCCATGAGCAACCTCGTGGCTGTTTGCTACCGGCGAACGGGGAGCGGCGGCGGCGTCTCGCTATACTATTCCCGCGCGGAAAGCGTGGCAAGCACGCGCGGGCGCGTCGACATCAGAACCTGTAGGACGCCCCGCTCCCTGTGTTGAACACGAGCACCTCCGCATCGCTCGCCACGCGCCCCGCGCGCGCGAGCTCCGCCACCACCGCGAGCGCGCACCCGCCCTCCGGCGCCGCATCCACCCCCGTCGCACGTGACAGATGGAGCGTCGCTGCCCTGATCGCATCCTCGCTCACGGCGAGCGCGTCGCCGGCGCTCTCCCGCACGGCGCGAAGAATGAGTCGATCGCCGAGCGGGCCCGGCACGCGGAGGCCGCTCGCGTGCGTCGTCGGATTCTCCCACGGCGCCGCGTGATCGGCGCCCGCGTCGAACGCGCGTACGATCGGCGCGCACCCATCTGCCTGCGCCACGACCATCTTCGGCAACGTGATATTCTTCGGGAGCCAGCCTCCGCCCTGCATCTCGGCGAACGACTTCCACATTCCGATCAACCCGGTGCCGCCACCAGTCGGATAGATGATGTGCGTCGGCAACTTCCATCCGAGCTGCTCGGCGAGCTCGTAGCCCATCGTCTTCTTCCCCTCGATGCGATACGGCTCGCGGAGCGTCGAGACGTCGAAGAAGCCGCTCGTGGCAGCGAACGCGCGCGCCTGCTTCCCCGCGTCACCAATGTGCCCATCGACGAGTATCAGCTCCGCGCCGAACACGCGGATCGTCTCGAGAATCGGCGTGGGAGTGGCCGCGGGGGCGTACACGCGAACCGGGAGCCCGGCCGCGGCGCCATACGCGGCGAGCGCGGCGCCAGCGTTCCCCGCTGTAGGTGTCACGAACCCGGGAACACCGAGCGCACGCGCGCGCGTGACGGCGGCGCTCATCCCGCGCGCCTTGAAGGAGCCAGTGGGATTGAGCCCCTCGTCCTTGATCCATAACCTCGCCACGCCGATCTCGCGCGCGAGCGCCCGTGCGTCGTGCATGGGCGTGAGTCCTTCGCCGAGCGACACCGGCTGCTCGCCTTCGAGAAGTGGGAGCACGGCGGAGTAGCGCCACATGTCCCACCGTGCGAGCAGCGCATCGCGCGACGGGTACGCGCTGTCGTAGCGCACGAGATACGGTTGCCCGCACGTCGGGCACACGGTGGCAAGCGCGTCTCCGGGGGCGCGTGAATCGCACGCGGAACATTCGAGGTGCCAGCTGGTCATCACCTGTGCCAAACGCTCACACCTCGCGATTGACGAGCTGGGTCGCCACGTTCACCACCTCCCATGCGCTATTCGC
>JBBSEY010000027.1:0-21966 GCA_038239265.1 Gemmatimonadales bacterium
AGACGCAGGCCGAGCGGCTCAACAGCGCAATCTCGCTCCGCGTATTCGCGCACAACGACTCCATGGCGCTCTACAACAGCGGGAAGAAGCCGGGCGACTGGACGTTCGAGAAGAACGGCGCGAAGTACGGCATGGACTCGCAGAAGATCTATCTCGGCAAGCTCGCACTTCCGACTGCGCTGCTCGCGCTCCTGCCGCTCAACGTGCAGGGAAACCCCGCGCGCTATCAGAACGACCGTATGAAGGAGAGCCAGCGCCAGGAGATCTACCTGAACGCGCAGCGCGCGATGGACAACGACGAGTTCAAGATCGCCGTGAAGGAAATCCGGCAGCGGAAGGATCGCGAGCACAAGGCAGAGCTTGCGGCGAAGCACGCGCAGCAGCAGGCGGAGCAGCAGGCACAGCAGGATCCGAGTGCCGGACAATCGTCGGCGCCCTCATCTCCCGAGCCCGCACCGGCTCCGCCGCCTCAAGAGCCCGCGCAGATTCCCTGAGCGCCCGTGCCCCCATGGTCCAGAGCCGCTATTCGGCGAGCGCGAGCTCTTCGTGCTGTTGCACTTCCTGGAACGGGCGAAAGACGCCGCACACCTTGCCGATGATCGCGAAGTCATCGCCTTCCTTCACGACGATCTCGCGCTCTTCGGGATTGGCGGGCACGAGCACGACGCCACCATCGCGATGCGTGTACGTCTTCACGGTCGCCTCGTCGCCGATCCGCGCGGCGATGATCATCCCTTCCTCGACTTCCGTGCCCGGCTGAATCATCACGAAGTCGCCGTTGAAGATCCCGCGGCCGACCATACTGTCCCCTTCGATCCTGAACCAGAACACATCTTCGGAAGGCAGGAAGCGTCGGTCTACGGTGATGTAGCCTTTCTTGTGCTCGGGAAGGAGGATGGGATCGCCGGCGGCAATCTTCCCGTAAAAGGGAATCGGCTGCGTGCGACTCGCGCCCTCGTAGCCGAGCAGTCGCACACCCCGCGAGCGGGACGGGTCGCGCTCGATATAGCCCTTTCGCTCGAGCGAGTGAAGCAGCTCCGACACCGTTTTCGTCGACTTGATACGGAAGCGCTTCCCGATATCGCGCACACTCGGCTGATACGTGTGGGCAGTGAGGAAGTCGAGTAGATAGTGGTACACCTTCTGTTCGACGGCGCTCAACGCTTCCGGCATGGTCTCCTCCGCGCAAGTATTGCCGGCGGAATGTTCCCGAGGGGGAACACCGGCACTTTCGTTCGGACCGAGACGCTCGGGCCGTTCTTCACGCCGCCTTCAGAAACTCGATCGCATCGCGCAACCGCTTCGCCGCGAGCTCCCGCCCCATTGCGATGAGCACCTCGAAGATTCCGGGGCTCACGGTCAATCCCGTCAGCGCAACGCGAAGCGGTTGAAAGATCTTCCCCGCGGCAACGCCGCGTTGCTCCGCCAGCGAGCGAAGTGCCGCCTCCAGGGAGTCCGGCGTCCATTCGCCGACCCGTCCGAGCGCGTCGTGCACCGCTTCGAGAATTGCCGCCGACGCATTACGATCCTTCCACTGTTTCTCGACGGCCTCCGGATCGTATGCGACGTCGCCGGGAAAAAATGGGGCGGCCTGACGGACCATGTCCAGTACCGTTCGGGCACGGACCTTCAGCAGATCGATGAGTCCAAGATACCACTCGTGCCGCGAATGCAACATTTCCGCGGTTGCCACCCCTGCATCGAGAATTGCCGGAGTGAGCCTTGGCTCCAGTTGCATGGCTGAAATGCGGCTCAAGTGCTGCCCGTTCATCCATTCGAGCTTCTTGGTATCGAAGATCGCCGCCTTCTTCTGGAGGCCGCCAAGGGAGAAGAGCGCGATCATTTCCTCGAGCGACATCACCTCGCGGTCGCCGCCCGGCGACCATCCCATGAGCGCCAGGAAGTTCACCATCGCGCCCGGCAGGATCCCCTCGTTCCGGTAGTCGGCCACCGCCGTCGCACCGTGACGTTTGCTGAGCTTCTTCCCATCCATGCCGTGAATCATCGGTACGTGCGCGAAACGAGGAGGCTCATTGCCGAGCGCGCGATAGAGCTGGATCTGCTTCGGAGTATTCGAGATGTGATCGTCGCCGCGCATCACGAGCGTGATCCCCATGTCGATGTCGTCGGAGACGACGGCGAGATTGTAGATCGGCGTCCCGTCGGAACGGAGGATGACGAAATCCTCGATGTCCTTGTTCGGGAACGCAATGCGCGCGTGCACGGCATCATCCCATGCAGTCTCGCCATCGGGCACGCGAAAGCGAACGACGAATGGCGTCGCTGCGGCGACGCGTCGCTCGATCTCTTCGGGTGACAGGCGGTCGCAGCGGCGATCGTATTTGAAGCTGTCCTTGCGCGCGGCGGCTTCCTTGCGCATGGCCTCGAGCTCTGCGGCGGTGCAGAAGCATCGATACGCGGCGCCGGTCTCGAGCAGAAAATTCGCATCGCGCTGATGACGCGGAAGGCCGAGTGCCTGATGCACGACCTGCTCGTCCCAGTCGAGGCCGAGCCATTCGAGCCCCTCGAAGATGGCACGCTCGCTCTCGTCGGTGCTGCGCGCCTTGTCGGTGTCTTCGATGCGGAGCAGGAAGGTACCACCTGTCTGGCGGGCGTACAGCCAATTGAACAAGGCGGTGCGCGCGCCGCCCACATGGAGGTATCCTGTGGGAGATGGTGCGAAGCGTACGCGAGGTGGTGCGAGCGGATCGGCCATGGTCACGCGACAGGGCAAAAAAAGGGCAGGTCCGCCGATCGTTGACGGACCTGCCGACGGAGCGGGAGGGATTCGAACCCTCGATAGGGGTTTAAAACCCTATAACGGTTTAGCAAACCGCCGCCTTCAGCCTCTCGGCCACCACTCCCGGTACCGGGCTCGCGCCCGGCCGTAAAGTATAGTCAACGGAGAGTCGATGCGGTACCGGCAAGACGACGTCCGAGACGCGAAAGATCGCGTGTACACGTGGCTCTCGATTGCGGTGATCGCAGCGGGTGTCGCGCTCCGCCTCTGGCAATTTTTCGGCGGAAGCGCACTTTGGACCGACGAGGCGACGATCGCCAACAGCATCGTCGGCCGCACGCTGCCGGAGCTCGTCTTCGCGCCGCTCGCCCACTATCAGGCTGCGCCGCTCGGCTTTCTCGCGATCGAGAGGCTGATTGTGACGCTGTTCGGCGTGAACGAGCTCGCTCTTCGTGCCTATCCTGTTGCCTGCGCGATCCTCTCCCTGCTTGTGCTCTGGCGCATCGCCCGGCATCTGCTCCCCGCCGCGAGCGTGCCGATGACGCTGGCCCCATTCGCCTTTGCGCCGCAGCTCATCGCGCACGCGGCCGAAGTGAAGCAATACTCGAGCGACATCGCCGTTGCTCTGGGGCTGCTGCTCCTCGCGCTCGAGCTCGGCGATCGCGAGGTGAGTGGAGGAATGACGATGCGGTTCACGGCGGGCGCGGCGATCGCCGGCGCACTCTCGGTGTGGCTCTCGCAGCCCGCGGTGCTGGTGGTCACCGGCCTCGGCATCGCTCTCGCGATCGGAACGCTCGGCGGACGCAGCCGACGGCCGATCGCTCCGCTCGCGTGGATCATCGGTGCGTGGGCGCTCAGCGCGCTCGCAGCGACCGTTGTCTCGATGCAGCATCTCACGCCGGACGCCCGGCGGTACATGCACGTGTTCTGGAGTGATGGCTTCTGGCCGCTTTCGCTGCGTCATCCGTCGAGCATCCTATGGCCCATCGCGCACATCGCGCTCCTCGTGGGCAGCCAGCTGGGAGTTCCGACGAGCATCGGGCTCGCCTGGGCCCTGCTCGCCACCGTGGGAATCGTCGGCGCATGGAAAACGGAGTGGCGCGTCTCGCTGCTGCTCGTGATGCCGCTGGTCGTCGCGCTTGGCGCAGCGGCCGCGTACCTCTATCCGTTCGCCGAGCGGCTCGCGCTGTTCGTGCTCCCATCGTTGCTGCTGCTGGCAGCGATCGGGGTGAGGGAGATTGCGGCGAGTGCGCGCGGGAAGCACGGACCGGCCGCCGTGCTCGCAGTCGCCACGCTCTTCGTGTTCGCCGTCGAGATACGGGCGCTTCTCGCCGCGCCGCCGGAGTTCCGGCGCGAAGAGATCACGCCGGCGCTCGCGTACTTGCGTCACGCGAGCCGTGCGGCGGACGCGAGCTACGTCTATTACGGTGGCATCCCCGCGTATGAGTTCTACGACGCGCGCGAGCCGTTCCCTCTGCGGGCGACGCTCGGCGGCTGCCATCGCGGTGACGCGAGCGCGTATCTGGCGGAGCTCGATGCCTTTCGAGGGCGCGCGCGCGTGTGGCTGCTGTTTGCCCACGAGCTCCCGCGACTCGGCGAGCGCGAAATGATGCTCGCGCATCTCGATTCACTCGGAGTGGAGCGCGATAGCTTGACGGTAAAAGGGCGCGATACCAGCGGAAATGCGACCTTCGTTCGCCTCTATCTCTACGATCTCTCAGCGACGCCGCCGATCGACACCACGGTCGTGCGCGCGATTGCAGGCGCGAATGTGCCGGCGATAGAGCCGCGCCTCCAGTGCCCGCCGCGCGGAGAGCAGCGGCGATCGCTACGGCTGCGCCGCCCCGGTGCCAAAGGGAATCGACAGTCCGACCGCGAAGCCGCCGCGGGGCCCCGGGCCAATGAGCAGCGCGGTCCCTGGGCGATCGTAGACGCGTTCCCAATGCTCGGTCTTGCGGCTTCGTGCGATTGCGACGCCTGAGATGAGCCCAATGGCGCCGAAGGGCACAGCCAGTAGTGCGGCGTCCACCCCGCAGTACTCTCCGCCGCCGTGCGCGCAAAACAGCTTTGCACCTAGGGCGACGACCCCCACACCCACGACGAGCCCAATGCCACCATCGCGGACCACGGTTCCGAAGCTGGTAAATCGCCCGTGACTGAGGTCTACCGCGCGCACGCTGTCCATGGGCATCGAGAGGAGCGTGCCGCTCATGCCGACGTGCAGGCTGATCGAGTCGCTGGACATCGCGACGAGCGAACCTTCGGTTGGCAGCGCGATGCCGGTCTGAATTATGCGGATGCGCCCGCCGGGGGCGATCACCTGCGCGTATGCTCGTGCTCCGCACGGCGCTACGATCGCGCCGCCGAGAAGAGCCGAGAGATGCCGAGGGAACTCCTTCACGCGTCCTCCCGCGACCACTTGGGAACAGGAGCATCGGTGTGCGACCGCAAAACAAACGGGCAGGGTGGGATTCGAACCCACGGGACCCGTGAAGGTCCACCGGTTTTCAAGACCGGAGCATTCAACCGCTCTGCCACCTGCCCAGCACTCGCCACTCGAAAGCCGAGGGCGAGAACGTTAGAAAAATCGCATCTTGCACGGCGCTGCGCCACCAACGGTTGCCTTTGATCGAACCGGGCGTGTGGGAAGAGAGCGGCGCTCGCTGCGGGCGGCGACAAACGAATATCCCGGACCCACTTCGTGCACGTCAGTAAACCCGCGATAGCGCGCTCGATAAATCTGCCCGCGGGCGAGGCTCGCGAAGTGGGACGAGTGCTGTTGATCGACGATACTGCCTCGAGGCGAAGCTCCATCGCCGCGGCGCTGCTCAGCGACGGCTTCGAGGTGATCGAATCGGCGGGTGGAATTGCGGCGATTGAGGCTGCAGCGCTCCGCTCCCCGGAGGCGATCGTCCTCGATCTCGCGGTCTGGACCGAGCGCAGTCTCGAAGTCTGCAAGCGGCTCAAGGCGACCTCCGCCACGCTCCTCCCAGTGCTGTGCCTCTCGTCGCGCACGTCGCGCGAAGCACGCGCCCGCGCGCTCGACGCCGGGTTCGACGCATACCTCCTGCACCCCTTCGATCCGAACGAGCTCTGCGCCGCGGTCGGTGCGCTCATTCGCCTCAGGCGCCAGGAAGCGATGCGCATCGCCTCGGTGCTCAACGAGCTTCACGATCAGGCGCTCGACACACTCACCGAGAGCATCGCCTTCCTCGACGCCGACGGCGAGATCATTGCCGTGAACCGTCCGTGGATCGAATTCGCCACCGCGAACGGCTACGAGGGAGACGGCGGCGGCGTCGGAACGAACTACGTGAAGATATGCGACGCCGCATCGGGCTCCGGCTCGAACGACGCGCATCAGGTCGCGCGCGGGTTGAGAAACATCGCCTCGGGAAAGAACACGTCGTTCGACTTCGTCTATCCGTGCCACTCTCCGACGCACCAGCGCTGGTACCAACTGTCGGCTCGCCCTCTTCGCGGCGCGGGTCCGGCGACGATGATCGTGACGCACAGAGACTCGACTCGCGAGGAGCACGCGATTCGCGCAGAACGTGAGGCGCTCGCCGAGGCCGATGCGGACCGGCGCCGCCTAGGTGCGACGCTCGAGGCGCTGCCGGTGGGCGTGTGGATCTCCGACGCCACTGGGCGTCTGACTCACTCCAACCCCGCGGCGGCGCGCGTCTGGGGCGGAGACGCGCCACTTTCGCAAAGCGTGGAGGGATACGCGATCTATCAGGCCTGGTGGGGAGACACGGGAATTCCCGTCGCCGCCGAGGAGTGGACGCTCGTGCGTGCGATGCGCACGGGGCAGGCATTGACGGATTTCATGGAGATTCTCCGCTTCGATGGAGCACGCGGACACATTCTCATTTCCGCAGCGCCGATTCTCGACGCGGGAGGCGCGATCGCCGGCGGGGTCGCCGTGGCTATGGACATCACCGAGCGCCAAGAGGAGTCGCGCGAGCGGGAGCGGCTCGTCGAATCGCTCGAGCGGGAGCGCTCGCGGCTCGCCACGATCTTCGAACAGGCGCCGGCGTTTCTCGCGGTGCTGCGCGGGACGGACTACGTATTCGAGCGCATCAACCCCGCATATCTTGCGCTCGTCGGGCAGCGAGATCCCGTTGGCAAGCCCATGCTCGAGGCAATCCCCGAGCTTCGCGGGCAAGGCTTCGTCGAGCTGCTCGATGCGGTGCGCACCACCGGAGTTCCCTTCGTCGGCAAGCACCTCCCCGTGCAGCTCACACGCACTCCGGGCGGACCGACCGAGACCCGCTACGCCGATCTCGTCTACCTGCGCCTCGACGACGGCGACGCTGAGTACTCCATCGTCGCCCACGGCGTCGACGTCACCGACCAGGTAATTGCCACCGAATCGCTCGAGCGCATCGAACAGCGGCTGCGCGATCAGTTCGCGAAGCTCCCCGTTCCGACGTATCTCTGGGAGGTGAGCGGCGATGACTTCGTTTTGCTCGACTGCAACGAGGAGGCGTCGCGCTCCTTCCCAGCGTTCGCGTCGTCTTCGATCGGCGCGATGTCGCGCGATGCATTTCCGGACAAGGATGTCGTGCGTGCTGACTTAAGACGGTGCCTCGCCGAAAACGTCGTAGTTCGGCGCGTCGTCGAGTTCGATGGCGGAGAGCAGTTCGGCAAGCGGATGCTCGACATGTCATTCGGACCGCAGCAACCCGATCGGGTTCTCGTGCACGCTGTCGACACGACCAATCGCGTGGAGCTCGAGGCGCAGCTTCGCCAGGCGCAGAAGATGGACGCCGTTGGCCGCCTCGCCGGTGGCGTCGCGCACGACTTCAACAATCTCCTCACCGTAATCGGGGCGCACAGCTCTTTCCTGCTCGAGACCCTCGATTCGGCAGATCCGCGACACGAGGACGCAAACGTGATTCACAAGGCCGGCATTCGGGCGGCCGGCCTCACGCGACAGCTTCTCGCCTTCAGCCGCAAACAAATTCTCAAGCCCTCGATCCTGAATCTCAACGCGATCGTCTCGGAGACGCGGCAGATGCTCGCGCGTCTGCTCGGCGAGGACGTCGAAATCGTGACGGTCCTCGCAGCGGACCTGGGCTCCGTGGTCGGAGATGCGAGTCAGATCGACCAGGTCATCGTGAATCTCGCCGTCAACGCACGCGATGCCATGCCGGCTGGCGGCTCGCTCACGATCACGACACGCAACGTTACCGTCACGTCGAACCTGCCAGGAGCTTCGCATCGGACGCCGGCAGGCGACTACGTGCTGCTCGAGGTGTCCGATACGGGCATAGGGATGACGCCCGCGGTGCAGGCACGGCTCTTCGAGCCCTTCTTCACGACGAAGGAGCCGGGGAAGGGAACGGGGCTCGGCCTCGCCACGGTGTACGGGATCGTCAAGCAGTCGGCGGGCTACATTCACGCGCAGAGCGTCGTGAACGAGGGGACCACGTTTCAGATCTTCCTCCCCGTCGTCATCGCCGCCGTTGCTTCGGATCAGCTCCGCGTTGCCGAGAGCAGCTCGGTGCGTGGTGTCGAGACGATACTCCTCATCGAAGACGAGTCGAGCGTTCGTGACATCGCCACCCGGATTCTCAAGCGACAGGGGTATGTCGTGCTCATTGCGGCGAACGGTGCGGAGGCCCTCGAGATCTCTGCGTCGTTCGCATCGCCGATCCATCTCGTCATCTCCGACTCGGTAATGCCCGGGATGACCGGAGCAGAAGTGGTGCGGCGACTGCAGGAACAGCGCCCCGGCCTCAAAGCGCTGTTCATGTCCGGCTACACTGATGACGAGATTCTTCGGCGCGGCATCGTGTCGTCGGCGGCCGCCTTCATCCAGAAGCCATTCACGCTCGCGGACTTCGCACGCGCCGCTCGCGAGGCGTTGGACGGTTAGCCGCGTGCCCGGCTGGCGGCGTGCTCGGCCGCAGGCGGGAAACTCGCGACCGTCTCGCGCGTTCGTCTCATATGCTCACAAGCTTCGCCGCAGACGCTTCCGCCCAGCCGTCCTTCCGTGTCAGTGTGCTCGATCAGACGCCCGTGGCCGAGGGATCCACAGGATCCGCCGCGCTCCGCAACACGATCGATCTCGCGCGATTCGCCGAGTCGCTAGGATTCCATCGTTACTGGGTGGCCGAGCATCATGGCAGCCCGATGCTGGCAGGCCCCTCGCCCGAGGTGCTCATCTCGGCAATCGCGTCCGCGACGTCGCGCATGCGCATCGGCAGCGGCGGCGTGATGCTCCCGCACTACAGCGCGCTCAAGGTCGCGGAGAACTTCAGCGCCCTCGCTGGACTCTTCGGCGCCCGCATCGATCTCGGAGTCGGGCGCGCGGCGGGGACGGATCCGGAGACGGCGTTCGCTCTGCAGCGCGATCGTCGCCAGCGTTCGCCCGACGATTTCCCGGAGCAGCTCGACGAGCTACTCGGCTATCTCTACGACAGGCTCCCGCGCGACCATCCCTTCCACAGGCTCGCGGCGCTCCCCGGGATGCCGGAGCGCCCGGAGCCGTGGCTCCTCGGCTCGTCGCATCAGAGCGCGATGTGGGCGGCGGAGCTCGGGCTTCCATACGCGTTCGCGGACTTCATCAATCCCGCAGGTGCCGAGATCGCGAAGTTGTATCGGGATCAGTTCGAGCCCTCCGCGGAACTGTCCTCGCCGCGCGTGATGGTCGCGGTATCCGCGATCGCCGCGGATACGGGCGCCGAAGCGGAGCGCCTCGCGTCGAGCATGCGCATGGCGATCACGATGCTCCGTGCAGGCTCGTCGATCGCGATCACGATGCTCCGTGCAGGCTCGTCGATCGCGATCCCCACCGTCGAGCGAGCGCTCGCGTTCCTCGAGCGCTATCCCTCACGGCAGACGATGCCCATGGGGAGGCGCGCCGTAATCGGGGATCCACAGGCGGTTCGGAGCGGGCTCGAGAACGTCGCGCGCGAGTACGGCGCGGACGAGGTAATGGTGGTGACGATCACGCACGATCACACGGCGCGCCGCCGCTCGTACGAGCTCATTGCGAATGCCTTCGAGTTCGGCGCCGGAACGTCAGCCGCGAGCCGGCGCGCAACGGCCTCATCGATCTCTTGAATTCAAGATAATTTCTTCGCGCCCCCCGATTACCGATCGTTGAGCTCGTAGAACCCCTCGATCGCCCAGCCGATCACACGGTCCGTATGAAGCGTCCGGTACGCATCGGTCGGATCCTCGAGCGAGATCTCCCGCACGAGCGCCTTGAGCGCGCGAACGAGCTTCTCCGGCGGACAACGGTGGAGTCGTGCGTGCACAGCGCACGAGCGCACCGCCTCGCGAAGGATCCGAGGGTCGGAGCGATTCGATTGACGCCCCGCCCGCAGCGCGCTCGCGATGACGGCCAGCTCTGCGTGAAAGGCCGCGGAGTCGTCATAGGGCTCGGCCGCCGGACTCGTCATCGCCGCCGCGTGCCGGCGTCCACCCGGCTCATTTGCGCGTCTTCTTCCCCGTGTCTGTCAGCTTCACGCCGCTCCCGCTGTCCGGTCCGAGGGGCACGGCGGGCTGCGTCGGTGGAAGCTGCGGTGCGAAGAGCCGGCTCAGATCCGTCGCATCGGCGAGCGCGCGAGCGGTGTCCATCAACCTTCGCGACTCGGCGGAGTCTCCCCGCTGCTGCGCGATGTCCGCGAGATCGACGGCGCTCGTGATGTAGATGTAGGGAATGCCCACCGACGCATTGTCCACCCAGAGTCCGCGCTTGATCACCGCCTGCGGGCCGATGAAGTCGTGGTACCAGAGCTCCTGCGTGCGCGCAACGTCGACGTAGCCCTCACCCTGCAGCAACACGGTGTCCTTGCCGGGGGTGGGCGGATTCTCGACGAGCTTGCGCGCGAGTCCCTGCATCAACAGGTAGTTGCCGAGGCCGAGCACATCCTGCGGATACCCGCCGGCGGTGCGGCTGAAGTACATCGGGCGATTCGGGTAGTCATCCTTGATCATCAGCAGCACGACGATGTCCGCCTTTGCGAGCACCTGTGGCTTGATCGTCGCCTCAATCGATCCCTTCTTGAACAGCTGCGGCTCGCGAACTTCCTGATACTCGGGAATGCTGTCCGCCTGCACGGTCGTCATGTGGAGCGGCGGTCCCTTCGGCATCGGCCACTCTCTCCCGCGATACACCGCGGGCCCCTTCGCCGCATCGTACGGATAGACGGGACGACGTACGAGCTGTCGCACGTACCAATCGGTGTTGAGCAGCGAGGTGCACAGCACCAGCACGTCCTTGCGCACCCCTTCGACTTCCTGCGCATACCACAGCGGGAAGGTATCGTTGTCGCCGGCCGTGATGAGCACGCCGTACGGCTCCACCGAGTTCAGGAGATCGTGCGCGAAGGCAAAGGTGTCCGTTTGCCCGGCGCGCGAAGCGGCCTTCCAGTTCGCGAACAGCGGGACGATTGCGATTGCGAGAATCCACGAGCTGTAGATCCACGACTGCTGGCGCGGCACCTCGAGCGCGTCGCGCCCGACCTTCACCTCCTCGTTCCCGAAGAGCGAGGCGACTCCCTCCCAGATGTAGATCAGCCCGAGTGCCGTCCACACCCCCCATGCGGAGAACGCGACGATGAAGAAGTAGTCGCGGTCGCGTACTTCGCAGTTGATGTCCGGTGGATTTCCCAGTGCCAGGCACTGCGAGTGGCCGTACTTGAAGTTGAGATAGTAGATGAGCACGACCGTGAGCGTCAGCATGAACATTCCGAGATACCAGAACGACTTGCGGTCGCGCTTGAAGTGCACCCATCCACCCATGAGGCCGAGGAGCATGTACACGGCGGCGAGAATCGCCTGCAGCCTCGGCCAGTGATCCTTCACATCGCGCAGCCACTGCCACCGGAAATACAGCCAGAACATGCCGAGCTGGCCGTCCCAGAACGGCGCTTGCCTGTCGAGAATCGATGGCTTTCCGTATTGCCCGCGATTGAAGTTGTACCAGAACGAATCCCACGTCGTCGGCTCCCCTTCGTTGATCGCGGGGAAGTGTGCGGCGCGAATCGGCTGCGTGAGAAATGGCGACATCCCGAAACCGAGCGCGAGGACGCTCACCACGATGAGCTTCCACCGCAGCAGCGTCTGCGGGCGCCGCACCATGACGGCGACGACAACCGCCGGTCCAGCGAGGAAGCCCATCATGTGATTCGCGTAGCCGAGCCCGAGCAGATAGGCGATCAGCACGAGCAGCCGGTCCGCGGCCGGACCATCCGGATCGTCGGACCAGAGCACCGTGAGCCACGAAATGATCGCGAGCCCCATCAGCGAGACCGTGTACACCTTCTCGTTCACGACCGACTGATTCCACACCGTGAACGCCGTCGCCCCGATCAGTGCGGCGAGCGCGCCGCCGAGCACGCGCTGCCACTTCGCCGCGAGCCAGCCCACCAGCACACGCTCGGTGATGAGAAACCACATTCCCGCCGACACTGCGCTCGTGAGTGCCGCGAGAATGTTGATCTTCGTCGCCACGTGCATCGAGCCGAGCGGAAGGATCGCAAAGACACGTCCGATGAGCACGAACAGCGGATTCCCCGGCGGATGTGGAATTCCGAGCACGTACGCCGCGGAGATGTATTCACTGGTGTCCCACATCGCCGTGGAGGGCGCCAGCGTCGCGCAGTACAGCGCGAAGATGGCGAGCGAGGTGAGGGTCGCGGCCAGGTAGGACGGACGATAGTCGAGATCGGTGCTCTTCGGAGGCATATGCTCGGTTCTGGAAACGCACGCGCGCCGGCGCTGTCGCCGACGCGGTTCAGCAGTGCAAGATGGACCGGGCGCCAGCGCTAGGCAACGAGCGCGCTAGTGGCGGAAGAGCCTCGAGCCCGTGAACACCATCGCGATGTTCCGCTCGTTCGCCGCCTCGACCACCTCGGCGTCGCGCACCGAACCGCCAGGCTGGATGATCGCCGTCACGCCGGCTTCCGCGGCGTGGTCCACGCCGTCGCGGAAGGGGAAGAAGGCGTCGGAGCCGAGCACCGAGCCCGCGGGATCGAAGCCCGTGGTGCGCGCCTTGTGCACCGCGAGAAAGCTCGCGTCGACGCGCGACATCTGCCCCGCGCCGATCCCGATCGTGGCCCCGTCGCGCGCGAGCACGATCGCATTCGACTTGACGCTCGCCACCGCGCGCCACGCGAAGAGGAGATCGTCGCGCTCGGCGTTCGTCGGCGTGCGCGTCGTCACGACGTTCCAGCTCTGCAGGCTGCGGTCGATCGATGGGCGATCCTGCACCAGCACGCCGCCGCGAACGCGCTTGAAGTCGAGCGCGCCAGCCGGCCACGACGCGCGCCCCTCGAGCACGCGCAAATTCTTCTTGCGGCCGAGGATCTCGATCGCGGCCTCGCTGAACGATGGTGCGACGAGACACTCGACGAACAGGCTCGAGATGACATCGGCCAGCTTCTCGTCCACCGGCACATTGAAGGAGATCACGCTGCCGAACGCAGACAGCGGATCGCACGCGAGCGCTTTCTGATACGCCTCGAGCGCCGTTGGCGCGACGGCGAGCCCGCAGGGCGACGTGTGCTTCACGATCGCGCAGCACGGCGCGCCATCGCCGAGCGTGTCGCTCGCGAGCAGCGCGCCCTCCAGGTCGAGCAGGTTGTTGAAGCTGAGCTCCTTGCCGCCCCGCTGCACGAGCGATGCGAGCCCCGCCCCTCGATGCTCCACGTAGAACGCGGCCTCCTGCCCCGGATTCTCGCCGTAGCGCAGCGACTGCGCGCGCTCGAACGAGAGTGGCACCATCTCGGGGAATCGCTCGCCGCGCTGCTTCGCGAACCACGACGCGATCGCGGCGTCGTACGCTGCCGTGTGCGCGTACGTCTTCTCCGCCAGCAGCTCCCTGAGATCCAGATCATCGGCACCGGCCTCGAGTGCACCCAGCACCTTCTCGTAGTCGGCAGGATCGACGATCACGTACACGGACGCGAAATTCTTCGCGGCCGAGCGGAGCATCGAGGGGCCCCCGATGTCGATGTTCTCGATGACCTCTTCGGGGCGCACGTTCGCACGGGCAGCGGTCTCGCGGAACGGATAGAGATTCACGGCGACCAGATCGATCGGCGTGATGTGCTGCTCCGCGAGCGCACCCATATGCTCGGGGAGGTCTCGTCGTGCGAGCAGGCCGCCGTGCACCGCGGGGTGCAGCGTCTTGACGCGTCCGTCGAGCATCTCGGGGAAGCCTGTGATGTCGGCGACGTCCTGCGTCGCGATTCCGGCCTCGCGCAACGCGCGCGCCGTGCCGCCGGTGGAGATGATCTCCCACCCGCGGGAAACGAGGGAGCGCGCCAGCTCGGCCACGCCAGTCTTGTCGGAAACGGAAATGAGAGCGCGAGGCATGACGGAGGGGAAGAGTCGATCAGGCGGAGAGAGCGATGCCGATCGCGTTTCGGAGCGCGACATCGTCGAGAGCATCGAGAACGAACGCGGCATCGTCCAGCCTGGGCAGATGCATATGCGTGGCGCGGCCGCGATCGTCGAGCGCGATGCGCGACTGCGCGACGGCGAGCACGGCTGGCGGGTAGAGCGCATGCTCGACGCGCAACACGCGTGCAGCGAGCGCCTGTGGCGTATCGCCGGAGAGCACGGGAACCGGCCACTGCGCGATGATCGCGCCGTGATCGTACCGTTCGTCCACGAAGTGCACGGTCGCCCCTGATACGCGCGCGCCATCCGAGATCACCGCGGCGTGCACGCGCAGCCCGTACATGCCTCGGCCGCCGAAGGCAGGGAGGAGCGCCGGGTGGACGTTCACGATCCTGCCGCGATACGCATTCACGACCACCTCGGGGATGAGTCGCATGTATCCCGCGAGCACGACAATGTCGATGCGATGCGAGGCGAGCTGTGCGAGCAGGAGCTCGCCGCCGAGCGTGCCACCATCGATCGCCTTGGCGGCAACGTCGCGCGAGCGCGCGAAGGAGAGGGCTCCGGCATCCGCGTGGTCGGAGAGCACGAGCGCGATGTGCGCGAGGGTGTCGCGCCCCTCGTGCACGAGATAGTCGTGGAGCGCGCGCAGATTGGAGCCGCGACCGGATGCGAGCACCGCCAGGCGCGTGGACATGCGATGAGTCTACGCGCCGAGGCTGGGCGCTGATAGAGGGCGCGACGACAGAATGCGGTCCACAGCGGACTCGAGGCTGGTGGAGATCGCGAAGCCGTCGCGCGCGGCGACGACGTCGCAGCCGGGGGTCGTGTCGCGTGGTACGAGAATGCCGTGTCCACCGAAGAGCTTGGCGGGCTGAATGTCGCGCAGCCGATCGCCCACGTACCATGACTTTGCCAGGTCGAGGTCGTGCTCGGCTGCGGCCTGCCGGTACAGCGCGGGCCCGGGTTTCCGACAGTCGCATGCAGGCGCGCTCTCGGGATTGTGCGGGCAGTAATAGGTCGCGAGCACGCTCGCCCCGGCCGCAGCAAGCAGCTCGTCGATGCGCGCACGCACCGATTCATACTCTTCGACCGTAAAGAGCCCGCGGCCGATCCCGGACTGATTCGAGACGACGATCATCGGGATCCCCGCCGCGTTGACGCGCGCGATCGCAGCCGCCGCGCCGGGAATCAGCCGCACGTTGTCCGCCTTCGATACGTGAATCGTGTCGACGTTGATCGTGCCGTCGCGATCGAGGAACAGTGCGGCGCGTGGCTCGCTCATGTGGGCGGCTGCTTGTGAGTCGTGTCCGGCGGCGATGTCGGCATCGGCACCGCGGGCTTCGCGGCGCTATCCGGCTTCGCCGCCGGCGTTCCCGGGCGCACGTTTCGCGGGGGCGTAGCGCCCGTCCTGGGAGGCGGTGGCGGCGGTGCGGGCTTCGGCACATCGAAGGAGCGTACGGAGGCGGCAGCGATTCCCATCAGGTTGTGGATGTCCTTTGCCTCGAGCTTGTATTGCGTGCCTGGTTTCAGCGGCGCACCGAGAAAGATGAGGACGTCGCTCACCGGTACCGGCTTGCTCGGGAGCATCGCCCCCAGAGCCGCAACGCGCCGAAGCGCATTCCGCTGAAGCGTATCGGTGGGAATGCGATGCTGAGCCAGATACTGCCGCCGGAACGCCGTATCCGTGCGCGCGCGGATCGAGTCTGCTTTCGCCGTGGAATCGTTGCGCCGCTTGTCTATCTCCCGCGCGGAGACGATCGACTTCACGGACACGAGCGACGAATTCGCAGCGCGCAGCACGATCTGACCGCTGTCGAACACCTGCTTCGGATCCACCGCCTTGTCGAAAGAGGCGTGGACCGTTAACGAGTCGCGCACTTCTACCGTGACGACGTGCGGGCCGATCGAATCGTGAATGAAGGCGAGCAGCTCGACGCTCGCCGTGTCCTTGAGCGTGACGAGCGCCGAGTCCAGGAGCTCGTGCTGATCGCGGTCGAGATTGTTGTTGGCGTCGACCCACCCGAAAACCGTGAAGGAGCCCGGGGGCATGTGCGCAATGGCGAAGTGCCCGATGGAGTCGGCACGGGCGATGTAGACGATACTGTCCGGATGCGAAACCGCCTCGACGATTGCGTTGGGTGCAGGGTGCCCCGCGGGCCAGTCGAAGACGACGCCGGAGATTGCCGCGCTCGAGATCTCGGGCCCGGTCGAGAAGATGAGAGAATACCCGAGCTTGTCGAAGTTCCCGCGGAGATCGGAGATCCCCGGCAGCATCGTTATCGTATACGTCGTGTTGGGCTTCCAGTCCTTGTGGCCGCGCACGGAGATGCGCGAGCGATGCCACCCTACGCGCGGCGCCCCGTCGCGCGGCGAGATGAGCACCAGTGCATCGAGACTGCTTGCGCCGGCCGGCCGCTCGGTGAGCACTTCATCGTACTGGAAGTCCACTTCCTTTTCGGAGACGTTGCGCGCGTTCGAATCGGGGGAAGTCTTGAGCAGCTTCGGTGGGATCTTGTCCGGCGGCCCGCCGGGCGGGAAGCCCTGCTGCGCGCACGCAGCGAGCGCGATGACCGCAGCGAGGGCACTCAGGCGCCGCACAACGTCCTCTTCTTGTCGGCCAGCTGCTCGCGGCGGACGGTCCACTCCTTCTGCTTGTGGCGCTCCGCCTCGACGATCTCCGGCTTGGCGCGCGAGACGAAGCCCTCGTTCGCGAGCCGCTGCTCGAGCGCGCCGAGCTCCTTCTCGAGCTGCGCGAGCTCGGTGCTGACGCGCGCGCACTCCTTCTCGAGGTCGACGAGCCCCGCGAGGAGGAGCACGATCTCGGAGCCATCCGGGAGCAGCGCGTGCGCGGCCGCTCCCTCGGGGGGCGCCGCGCTCGCGGTGATGGTCGCGCGGGCGAGTCGTCCGATCAGCGCGCGCTCGTCGGAGAGCGTGGTGCGCGCCTCCGCATCGCGCCCGACCACGATCGCATCGATGAGCTTTCCCGGCGTAACGTTGTACTCGGCGCGGATCACCCTGATCGCGCTCACCGCTGCACGCGCGATCTCGAACTGCGACGCGCGGGTGCGCGGGGCGCCGGGGGCGGGCCATGCGGCGCGCGCGAGAAACTCACCGCTGGCCCGCGCCGGGAGCCGCTGCCACAACGACTCGGTCACGAAGGGCACCACGGGGTGGAGCAGGCGGAGCGCCTGATCGAAGACGTGCACCAGCACCGCGCGCGCGACTTCGCGATCCGGCCCCTCGGCGCTCACACGATTCTTGGCGGCTTCCACGTACCAGTCTGCGAACTCGTTCCACACGAAGCGCCGCGCACTTTCCACATATTCGCTGAGCCGAAGCCCCTGCGTGAGCTCGCGCTCGCTCCACGTCGCGCCAGCGGCCGGTCGCGCGGGCCCGAGCGCCGCGTCGGACTCACGGATCGCAGCGTCGAGCCGATCGAGGATCCACTCGTCGGCGCGCGTGAGTCGCTCCGGCGCAATGTCGGCGAGTCGCATCACGTCGCCGTCGCCCACGTTCATCAACAGAAAGCGCCCAATGTTCCAAAGCTTGGTGACGAAGTTGCGCCCCGTCGCGAACGACTGGTCGAGATTCGTGGGATCCAGCATCACGTCGGCGCCGAGGCCGAGCCCCGCGACCACCGTGTACCGCAGCGCGTCCGCGCCGTAGCGCGCCACCACGTCGAGCGGATCGATCCCGTTGCCGAGCGACTTCGACATTTTGACGTGATTCATGTCGCGCACCGTGCCGGTGAGATACACGGTGTGGAAGGGCGCGCGACCGACGAAGTGATATCCGGCCATGATCATGCGCGCGACCCAGAAGAAGAGAATTTCGGGGGCGGTGACGAGCATGTCCGTCGGAAAAAATCCCTTGAAATCAAGAGACTTTTCATCCGGCCAGCCGAGCGTGGAGAGCGGCCAGAGCCACGACGAGAACCAGGTGTCGAGCACGTCCTCATCCTGGCGCACCGCGCCGCCGCACTGTGGGCACGCCGAGACGTCGTCGCGGCTCACGATCGGCTCGCCGCCGCACGCGTCGCAGTACCATACCGGAATCCGGTGCCCCCACCAGAGCTGCCGCGAGATATTCCAGTCGCGAATGCTCTCGAGCCAGTGGATGTACACCGCCTCCCACCGCTCGGGGAGAATGCGGATGGTGCGATCGCGGACGGCGGCGAGCGCGGGGGCGGCGAGCGTCTCCATCTTCACGAACCACTGGTCCGAGAGACGCGGCTCGATCACCGTCTCGCACCGGTAGCAATGGCGCACGTTGTTTTGGTGCACATCGGTCTTCACGAGCGCGCCGGCGTCGCGCAGCATCTCCGCGATCCGTGTACGTGCCTCGAAGCGGTCGACGCCTACGAGCGCATCGGGCACGCGGCCTTCCGCATCCGCGACCTCGCGCACCACGCCGACCTCGTCGAGCACGACCGGCGTCGGGAGCCCGTGACGGCGCCCGACCTCGAAATCGTTGCTGTCGTGCGCGGGGGTGATCTTGAGCGCGCCCGTGCCGAACGCCGCGTCCACGTAGCCGTCGGCGATCACGGGAATCGCGATTCCGATCAGCGGCAGCGTGACCATCGTGCCGACGAGATCGCGATAGCGCTCGTCCTCGGGATTCACCGCGATCGCGACGTCGCCCGGGATCGTCTCCGGTCGCGTGGTGGCGACGGTGAGCGATCTCCCCGAGGCGTCCGCCGCGTCGTACTTCACATAGTAGAGCTTCCCGTGCGTCTCGCGAGGCTCCGCTTCCTCATCGCTGAGCGACGTGAGGCAGCGGGGACACCAGTGGATCACGCGATGGCCGCGATAGACGAGTCCCTCCTCGTGGAGCCGTACGAATGCCTCGCGCACCGCACGCGAGAGCTCCGGGGAGAAGGTGTAGGCGGTGCGCGACCAGTCGCACGAGCTGCCGATGGCGCGTAGCTGCTCGAGGATCACGCCCCCCGTCTCGGTGACGAACTCCGTTACGCGCTCGAGAAAGGCTGCACGCCCGAGATCGAAGCGCGACTTCCCCTCTTTCGCGATCAGCCGTTCGACGACGTTCTGCGTTGCGATCCCGGCGTGATCGGTGCCGGGCACCCAGAGCGCATCGTCCTGCGCCATGCGCCGCCAGCGCACGAGCACGTCCTGCACGGTGTTGTTGAGGCCATGTCCCATGTGCAGCACCGCCGTCACGTTGGGCGGCGGGATGACTATTGTGAACGGCACGTCGGCACCGCCGGCGCGCGTAGAGTCGCTGGCGTGCGCAGTGAACAGATCGGCGTCCATCCATCGCGCGTAAATCTCCCGCTCGACGGTGGCAAAATCGAACTGCGGGGCGAGCGGCTCAGTCATCCGAAAAAACTAACCGGATGACGAACGGGCCGCGTTGGCGACCCGTTGTGCGAGCGACGTGTTCCCGAAGCGTCGCGCGCGATCAGCTCGGCGACGGCACTCCGGAATCGTCGCCATTGGTGCTCGACGGCTTCTCGGTCTTCTTTCCCTTGCGGACCCGGCGCTCCGCAACACCCTCGATCGGACCCGCGGCCTCTTCGAGCGCGTGATCCTCATCGAGCCACTTCCCCTCGAGCACCGGTTTCGGATCGGAGTGACGATCGACTTCGCTCGAATTTCCCTGGCGCCGCCGCCCCGTGCCCACGCGCTGCCCTTCCCACACACCGCCGGGAATCGGCGCACTGTCATCGAAGTCATCCTCGTCGAGATCCGACGCGCTCTGCTCGTCGGCGCCGATGAAGAGCCGGCTCACTACGGTGACGATCCCCGGCACCGTGCGCGTGACGGCCATTGCGTGCTCGGACTCCTCGTGCGTCTCGACCCACCCCGAGAGCTCGATGATTCCTTCGCCGATCGCGCCGATGTCGATCGCGCGCTCGCTCAGCACCGCGTCGCCGCGGAACGCACGCAGTACGCCCTCTTCCAGCGCGGAATCGCCTTGGGCATCGGAATCGAAGTCCTCAACGGACTCCTCATCGCCATCGTACTCATTGCCATCGTACTCGTCGTCGGACTCGTAATCGCCATCGGCATGCGTCTCCGCGCCGTCGCCGCGATGCGTCAGCGTCTCGAGCTTCTCGCGCACGCGCAAGGAGAGTCCGCCGAGCCCGCCGAATTTCTGCGCGACGACGATGCCGACCACAAAGCCCGCGAGCGCACCGAGCGTAACGCCGGCGGCGATCCCGCCGATGGATGGTTCATCGTCCTGAATGCGAATCCGCTTCATAGCCAACCCTGTGGCGGAGGTACGATTGTAAGGATAACTTGGCAGGAGCCGAGGCGTGTGCGGGGTGCAAGAAGAAGGCCATGCACCAGCACGGGTTAACCGCGTCGCGCCACCTCCGAAGGACCCATCACACACGCATGATCGATCGACCTTCCGACGAGCTCACGCTCACGCTTCCCGACGGCTCCTCGCGCACAGTTGCGTACGGTACGCTTCCGCGCGACGTCGTCGCATCGATCGGCGCGGGGCTGCTTCGCGCTGCCGTTGCCGTCGAGCTGAACGGCGCCGTGCAGGACCTCGTGACCCCGCTTCGCGAGAGCGGCGCATTCAGGGTGCTCACCGAGAAGGATGAGCGCTCGCTCGATGTGCTGCGCCACTCCGCCGCGCATCTCCTCGCGACTGCAGTGCGACGGCTGCATCCGAAAGCGGCGATCGGCTTCGGCCCGTCCATCGAAGATGGCTTCTACTACGACTTCGAGGTCGCGGAGCCGTTCACCCCTGAGGATCTGACGAAGCTCGAAGAAGAGATGCGTCGCGCCGCGAACGAGAAATACCCGTTCGTGCGCGAGGAGGTCGATCGGAAGGGGGCGCAGGCCAAATTCGTCGACGATCCGCTCAAGCTGGAGCGCCTCTCCGAACTCGGCGAAGATGAAGTGATCTCGACGTATACGGATGGCCCGTTCATCGATCTGTGTCGCGGCCCGCACGTCCCCGACACATCGCGCATCAAGCACTTCAAGCTGATGCACACGGCGGGCGCGTATTGGCGCGGCGACGAGCATCGCCAGATGCTGCAGCGCATCTACGGCACCGCGTGGTGGAACAAGGAAGATCTCGCCGCCTATCTGCATCGCATTGAGGAGGCCAAGCGGCGCGACCATCGCACGCTGGGGCGCGAGCTCGATCTCTTTTCGACGGATCCGCGCGTGGGCGCAGGGCTCATCCTCTGGCATCCGAATGGCGGCGTGATCCGGCGCGAGATCGAGGACTTCGAGCGCGAGCTCATCATGCGCCACGGCTACGACATCGTGTACTCGCCCCACATCGTCAACGAAAAGCTGTTCGAGATCTCCGGACATCTCCAGACCTTCAAGGAGAACATGTTCGGCCCGATCGAGGTCGAGGGACAGTTCTATCGCCCCAAGCCGATGAACTGCCCGGGGCACATCGTCATCTACCAGTCGCGTCAGCGTTCGTATCGCGACCTGCCGATCCGCTACGCCGAGTTCGGGACGGTGTATCGGTACGAGCGGAGCGGTGTGCTGCACGGGATGCTGCGCGTGCGCGGCTTCACGCAGGATGATGCGCACGTCTTCTGCACGCCGGAACAGGTGCCGATGGAAATCGAACGGCTGCTCGACCTCGTCCACGAGATGCTCGCAGTCTTCGGCTACCCGTACACGATCGAGCTCGCAACGCGCCCGGAGAACGGGTTGGGTACGATCGAGACGTGGGATCGCGCGATCGATACGCTCAAGGGTGTGTTGAATGCGCGGGGGCAGGCGTTCACGATCGACGAGGGCGGCGGCGCGTTCTATGGTCCCAAGCTCGACTTCAAGCTGATCGATGCGATTGGTCGCAAGTGGCAGGGGCCCACCGTGCAGCTCGACTTCAATCTCCCCGAGCGCTTCCAGCTG
>JBBSEY010000028.1:0-21533 GCA_038239265.1 Gemmatimonadales bacterium
CGACCGCACTCGAGCCTTGCCGACCGCACCCCTGATGAAGCCTATTTCACGCCGCTGCCACTTCCGGCTGCGGCATAACCCCGCTCACCCATCCAGTTAACCGACCCCTCGTAACTGTACAGAGAACCGGAGCCACTTCAAAATACACGAAACCGGTGTACAGCCCATAGACCTGCGATGCGAGCGCGAGTGTGCTCATCGGTCCAAACACCGACTCCAACGCGTGGCGGAGCGCCGCGAAGCCGGCGATGTGCTCGATGTGTCCGGGCATGAAGAGCGCCTGGCTCATGTAGAGCACCAGGAGCGCGGTCATCCCGTAGTAGGAGAACCGCTCCCACGCTTCCGTGAAAGCGAGATAGGCGAGTCCGATCGGCTCGCCAAAGAAGGTCCTACTGGAGGAGCGCGGGACGTTGGGGGCCGTCACTGTACTCTCGGTCATTCGGTCTCGAGCGAATAAAGATTCATGTCGTACACCTAGTGTGTCGTCATGCTTCGCCGGTGGTTACGCCGCAATGAGCTGCAGGCTGGCGACCGCCGGGACTCGCAAGCTCGCAATCGCCCTCGTGGATGATGTCAGGTCCAAGATTCTCTTGATGATGTCTCGACGGCTTCCAGGTTGTCACGCGGCTCACTTTTTGGAACTAGTCCCCATTACACTCGGAAGACGAGTTCGTTAGAATTCGCTTCTGACCGGGGTGCTCCCCCGCCGCACCTCCGCGGCGCGTGAGCTGAGAGAAACCCGTTGAACCTGATCCGGTTCGCACCGGCGTAGGGAGTCGAGCATGCCAGCATCATCCAGCACCACCCGTAGCGCGGCCCGCACCCAGATGGCCTACGCCCGCGGGGGCGAGATCACCCCGCCCATGCACTTCGTCGCCCAACGCGAGTCCCTCGACCCTGAGCTCATTCGCGCCGAGGTCGCCCGCGGCCGCCTGGTGATCCCCGCCAATATGCATCACCTGGCCGGCGCCCTCCAGCCCATGGCCATCGGCAAGGTCGCCTCCGTCAAAGTCAACGCGAATATCGGCAACTCCGCCGTCTCGTCGAATCTCGATGAGGAAGTCGGGAAGCTCCTGCTCGCGGTGAAGTACGGGGCCGACACCGTCATGGACCTCTCCACCGGTCAGGATATCGACATCACGCGCGAAGCGATCATCCGCGCGTCCACGGTGCCGATCGGCACGGTGCCGATCTATCAGGCGGTGCTGCAGGGGAAGGAGCTCGAGGAGCTCACCATCAACGATTTCCTCGAAGTCATCGAGCATCAGGCTCGGCAAGGCGTCGACTATATGACGCTGCACGCGGGGATTTTGCTGCAGCATCTCCCGCTCGTCTACGGGCGCGTCACGGGCATCGTCAGCCGCGGCGGATCGTTGCACGCCGTCTGGATGATGCACCATCGCAAACAGAATCCGCTGTACGAGCACTATGATGACGTCCTCGACATCCTCCGGCAGTACGACGTGACGATCTCGCTCGGCGATTCGCTTCGCCCGGGCTGCCTGCACGACGCGAGCGACAAGGCGCAGTTCGCCGAGCTCGACACACTCGGCGAGCTCACCAAGCGCGCGTGGGAGTTCGACGTGCAGGTGATGGTCGAAGGCCCCGGGCACATCCCGATGGATCAGATCGAGATGAACGTCCGTCGTCAAAAGGAAGTCTGTCACGAGGCGCCCTTCTATACGCTCGGGCCGCTCGTCACGGACATCTCGCCGGGCTACGATCACATCTCGAGCGCCATCGGCGCGGCGATGATCGGTTGGTACGGCGCCGACATGCTCTGCTACGTCACGCCGAAGGAGCATCTCGGTCTGCCGAACGCGGACGATGTTCGTCAGGGTGTGGTCGCGTACAAGATCGCGGCGCATGCGGCGGACGTCGCGCGCGGTCGTCCGCACGCACGAGACCGCGACGACGCGCTCTCGCGCGCGCGCTACTCCTTCGACTGGAACGAGCAGTTCCGTCTCTCGCTCGATCCCGAGCGCGCGCGCGAATATCACGACGAGACCCTGCCGGCCGAGTACTTCAAGAGCGCGGAGTTCTGCGCGATGTGCGGGCCGAAATTCTGCTCGATGCATCACTCGCGCACGATAGACGATGGGATAGCACAGCTCGCGAAGGAGCTCGCCGAGGGCAAGGACGTGTCGGCAAATACGCCGGAACCGATCGGTATGGAACGAGACCGTGTGATCGCATCGGTCGGCGGAGACGACTGAGTCCGCGATGGAAATGACCGGCAAGGAGCGCGCGGCACTCCGCGCGCAGGCGCATCATCTCTCGGCCACGGTGCACGTGGGCCAGCACGGGCTCACCCGCGCGCTCGTCAACTCCCTCGACGACGCGCTCCGCACGCACGAGCTGGTGAAGGTGCAGCTCGTGAAGAACGCGGACGTCACCGCGAAGCAGGCGGCGGCCGAGCTGGCGGAGGCGGTGAAGGCGGAGGTCATCCAGGTGATCGGGCGAACCACGACGCTCTACCGCTACAATCACGACCTGGAACACGGGGCCGGCGTGGCCCCGGCGTGGGTCAAATAGACCGCTGACTCGGGCGGGCGGGCGTCCCTGTACGAGGCTCGATTTTCGCCTTACTTTGGGGGGCTACCGTCACGCCGAATGTACAACTTCGAGGGACAGGAATGCCGTACGTCATCACCGAAGCGTGCATCAACATCAAGGACAAGGCGTGTGTCGACGTCTGTCCCGTCGATTGCATCTATGAAGGGCCGAACCAGCTGTTCATCAAGCCGGACGAATGCATCGATTGCGGTGCGTGCGAGCCCGAGTGCCCGGTCACGGCGATTTTCCCGGAAGAAGACGTCCCATCGAACCTGAAGGACTTCATCGCGCTGAACAAGGACGTCTTCGACGGGCCGACACCGCCGGGGCGGCCGACGCGGTAGTTCGCCGGTCGAGCGTCGATTTCCGCTTGTGGCGCCCGGGTCGTAGCACTGCAGATGCGAGTCGAACCAGCGTCGCCCACCGATCTCCCCGCGATCCGCTCGTGCTACGCCGACGGCCGTGCCGTGCAGCGCAACACCGGCTCCCCGCGCTGGCCCGAGTTCACCGACGATGCAATCCTCGCCGAGATGCACGTCGGCGCTCTGCATCGCGTTGTCGATGGCGAAGAGCTCGTCGGCGTGTTCTCCGCCGTCTACGATGATGAGACGATCTGGGGCGACCTCGAGCGCGGCGCGCACATCTATCTCCACCGCATCGCGCGCGCGTCGTCTTATCGAGGTGGCGGTCTCGTCAACGCCGTCATCGCGTGGGCGCTCGCGCACGGCCAGACGCGCGGAAGCGAAGGTCTTCGCATGGATACATGGGCCGTCAATCACGCGCTGATTGCCTACTACGGCAAACGCGGATTCGATCTCGTGGGCACTCGACGGATTCCAGCCGATTCGACGCTTCCGGTACACTATCGCGGCATCGAGCTCGCGCTGCTCGAGCGTCCGCTGGATAGGGAGTAGCAGCAGGCCGATAGCACCCCTACCTCGGCACCCTCCGCCTCTCCCGCCCGAGCACAAACCACCCGCACGCCCCAAGTAGCGGCACGCACACGACGATCCCCGTCCACACGATCTTCGCCGCCCTGCCGTGCCTCTTCCCCAACCAGATCGACGCCAGCGAAAGCACGGCCAGAATGATCCACGCCGCCGCGAACCACAGCGGCCAGCTCGTTCCGCCGGCCAACAGCGACTGGTCCGGCGGAACCTGAAGCATCACTTGCGAGCGAGCACTCGCTCCACCGCGATCACGATATTCTTCGCCGTCATTCCGTACTTCTCGAGCAGATCGTCGGGCTTGCCGCTCTCTGCATACTGATCGCCCAGATCTACGTACTCCACCGGCGCCGGCGTCCCCGCCACGAGCGCCTGCGCCACCGCGCTCCCGAGCCCCCCATGATGCATGTGCTCCTCAGCCACCACGAACGCCCCCGTCTCGTGACTCGCACGCTCCAGCGCCGGCGCATCCAGCGGCTTGATCGTGTGCATGTCGATCACGCGCGCCTCCACACCCTTCTTCGCCAAAGTGTCGGCCGCGATCAGTGCCTGCGCGACCAGCAATCCGTTCGCCACGATCGTCACATCGTGCCCATCACGCACCTGAATCGATCGCCCGAACTCGAAGTGCACTCCGGCCTCGTGTACGATGTACGTCTTCGGTCGCCCGAGTCGCAGATACACGGGCCCCTCGTGCTCCGCCGCCGCCTTCACCGCCGCGCGCATCGTATGCTCATCGCTCGGTATGCAGACGATGAATCAGGGCAACGCACACGCGAGCGCGACATCCTCCACACTCTGCTGCGACACTCCATCCTCACCGATGCTGATTCCACCGTGTGACCCCGCCACCTTCACGTTCAGCTTCGGATACGCGGCTCCCATCCGCAGCTGATCGAACCCCTTGCACAGGATGAATGCCGCGAAGCTCGAGATGAACGGAATTTTTCCGCTCGATGCCAGCCCACTCGCGATCCCGACCATGTTCGCTTCCTGAATCCCGATATTGAAAAATCTCTCGGGAAACACCTTTCCAAACGTCCAGCTGAACGTCGACTTCGCGAGATCCGCGTCGATGACGATGATGCTCTTGTTCTCCTTCCCCACCTCGAGCAGTGCCTCGCCGTATGCCTCACGCGTCGCCTTTCCCAGCGTCATCGCACTTCCGGTCGTCGGCATCGCTCAATCCTCCAGCTGCGAGAGAGCAACGCTCAACTGATCCACGCTCGGCGACTTGCCATGGAAGTCGTTGTTGTTCTCCATGTACGTCACACCCTTCCCCTTCACGGTATGCGCGATGATGCACACGGGCACGTCGTGCGACTCCTTCGCCTGGATCAGCGCCACCCGCACGGCACCAACATCGTGTCCATCCACCTGTATCACTCGCCAGCCGAAACTCTCGAACTTCGCATCGATGGGCGTCAGCGAATTGATGTCCTCCACCGCGCCGTCCAGCTGGTAGCGATTCGAATCGACGATCGCGGTCAAGGAGCCCAGCTCGTAGTTCCCAGCGGTCATCGCCGCCTCCCACACCTGCCCTTCCTGGCACTCGCCGTCCCCGAGCAACACGTACGTCCGAAACGACTTCCCATCGAGACGCGCCGCGAGCGCATGCCCCACGCCCACCGACAATCCCTGCCCCAGCGATCCGGTTGATGCCTCGATCCCCGGCGTCAGCCCCTGCACCGGATGCCCCTGCATCCGCGAGTTTACCTGACGCAGCGTCATCAGCTCGCGCACCGGGAAATAGCCGGCCTCCGCGAGCGCCGCGTACAGCGCCGGCACGCCGTGCCCCTTCGACATGATGAAGCGGTCGCGATCCGGCCACAGCGGATTCTTCGGATCGTGCTTCAGCACACGGCCGAAGTACAACGCGGTGATGATGTCGACCGCCGATAGAGAGCCGCCCGGATGCCCGCTGTTCGCGGCGGCGATCATCTTGACGACGTGCAAGCGGAGCGTGCGCGCAATGTGCGCGAGCTCGGCGGTGGAAATCGTGGGGGACGCGGCCTTCATCGTGCTCCGGGCGGGGAGGAAACTGAGCGAGCCGAAAGATAGGCGCCCGGAGCCGCTATCTCAATTTTGCCCCCGGGCGCTTCGCGCAAGGGGCCGCGGAGCGCTACGTTGCGCGCTTGAGCGTCAGCGTGAAGGTCGCACCGGCGTCCGGAACGCTCTCCACGGCGAGCTCGCCTCCCATCGCGCGCGCGAGATTTCGCGAGATCGCGAGGCCGAGCCCGGTGCCCTCCGTGGACCGCGCGAAGCCCTCGTCCACGCGCACGAACGGCTCGAAGATGCCTTCATGCTTCTCCGGAGGAATGCCGCGCCCCGTATCCGCCACTCGAATCGACACCGCTGCATCCGTATGCTCGCAGTGCAGCCTGATCGACCCCTCGGCCGGCGTAAACTTGATCGCATTCGACAAAAGATTGAGCAGAATCTGCTCGAGCTTTTCGGGATCTGCACTCGCACGCAGCTCGTCTGAGCAGGCATCGGCGTCGAAGGTCAGCCCCTTCGCCATCAGCTGCGGAAGGACGAGCGGCTCGATCGCCCTGAACACGGACGCGATGTTGACGTTCCTGATCGCCATCTCCACATGCCCGCTCTCGAGCCTTGCGAAGTTGAGTACGTCGTTGACGAGACGCAGCAGCACACGCTGGCTCGCCTTGATGCGCGAGAGATCTTCGCGCTGAGGAGCCGTGATCGGGCCGCGAATCTCCATGTCGAGCAGCTCCACGTACCCCGCGATCGCGTTGAGCGGCGTGCGCAGCTCGTGGCTCATGTTCGCGAGGAACTCGCTCTTCGCGCGATTTGCATTCTCCGCTTCGGTGCGCGCGACCTCCGCCTCGTGTCGCGCCGTCTTCTCCAATTCGTAGAGCCGCGCATTCTCCGCTTGCAGCTTGGCGCGCTCGAGCTGCTCGCACAGCTGCGCATTTTCGACGGGCGCCGCGGCCTGGTCGGCGAGCGCCGAGAGCAGCCACTCGTCATCCGTAAAGCTTTCGAGATTCTCGGCTCCGCCCTGGGGGCGCACCACTGCGAGCAATCCGGTCACCTTTCCGCCCACCACCAGCGGCACGCCGATAAAACCATCAGGAGATCCGGCGCCGAGCAGCCCGGTGAGCCGCGTGATGAGCGACTCGTCGAACGACTCGCGGAAACGGTCCACGACATCCCCGCTCACGCCGTACGCGGCACGGACGCGCAGCAACCCCTCGTTGTCCGTCAGCATCAGGATCGCCTTCTCCGCGCCGAGCATCTCCGCCGCCTGATCGGTGGCGAGACGCAGGATGTCTCTCAGCGATGTTGCGTACGTGAAGGCGCGACTGACATTGGTCAGGCGATGCGCGCGCCCTTCGCGCGAGCGATCCACGGCGTCTCCGCGCTCCGTGGTGCTCACGATATCCAACGCTCGCTCGTGCTCACGATACCCTGGCGCCCGCCGCGCTGATGTCGAGCTGGCGAACGACGGGGTCGTGCGCGGAGTTGCGCGTCTTCATCACGCGAATCGTGCGGCGCGTGCGCTCCTCGCCGCCGAGCGCGATCGCGAGCACGTTGTCCGACATGTAGCTGAAGCGTTGCTCGGTGTCGTTGAGCCCACTCATCGAAGAGCCGCCAGTTTCAAACGTCAGAAGACTCGTGACGCCGTTCACCGCGAAGTGCTGCACGAGCGAATAGAGATAGTCGTGGATTCTCTGCGCATCGCTCGCCGCCGTCGCGAGATCGCCTATCGCATCGATCACCACTCGCCGAATCGTCCCATCCTGGATGCGCTCGAAGATGCCGATGACGATGCTGTCGATTTGCAACTCCACCGGCGAGGCGTACATGAACTCGAGGCCGCGCTTGCGGAGCTCCACGAGATCGGCGCCGAGATCCGCGAATGAGCGCGAGAGCTGCGCTGGATTCTCCTGAAAGTTCACGTAGAGCGTCCGCTCCTTGCGCGCGATTCCCTCGAGCGCGAAGTGCATCGCGACCGTCGTCTTCCCCGATCCCGTCGGGCCGACGAGCAGCGTCGTCGTGCCGGACCAGACGCCGCCGTCCAGCATCGAGTCGAGACCGGCGACGCCGATCGATGTCCGATCACCGCGCGGAGTGTACGTCTCCGCGACGTTCGGAGAGACGAGGCGCGGGAAGAGCTGGATGCCATCCTGCGTGATCTTGAAAGCGTGCTGACCTTCACGATATCCCGAGCCGCGAAGCTTGAGCACGCGCAGGTAGCGATCGTCGCGCGTGCCGAAGGACTGGCGAGCGAGCTGGATGATCGAGTCGCTGACGGCGAACTCGGGGTAGCGATCGATGTCTTCGGCGGTGTATTCGCCGAGGAGGAGCGTCGTCGTCTCGTACGCGGAGAGCAGGCCGGCGAGCTCCGAGACCATGCGTCGCGTCTCGGGAACGGAGCTCGAGAGATCGTGGATCGCGCGGAACGAGTCGATGACGATGATCTTGGGCGAGACGCGCTTGATCATCTCCCTGACCCACGGCACGAGCGAGGCGAGGCCGTCGTTCGCGAGCATCGGCGAGATGTCCTCGTACTGGACCTCCGTGCCGAGCTTGTCCGCGTCGAAGTAGGAGAAGCGCTGTGCGTAACTCACCATCTTCGACATTGGCTCGGACAGCGTGCTCACGTACACGATCGGCCTGTCCCCCCCAGCATTGGCGAAGAGTAGTTGCTCGGCGAACACCGTCTTCCCCGTGCCGGGCTGTCCCATGACGACGTTGATGGAGTTCGACGGGAGCCCGCCGCTCAGGACGAGATCGGCCTGCAGGTTTCCGGTAGTGATGCGCGTGAAGAGCTCCTCGCCGACTTCGCCTGCACCGCTCATGCGATACCCGGTGCGCCGGGCGCTCTGGTGCGCTTGGACAGGAGCTGGCGCACCGTCTCCACAAGCCGCTGCTCGGCGAGCGGCTTCATGAGAAAGGCGTCGGCGCCGGCTTCACGCGCGCGTGTCGCCGCGGCGAGGATACTAAAGACGAGCACGACGGTGTCCTTCAATTCGAGCTCTTTCCGAATCGCGCGGCAGAGAGCCAAGCCATCGAGCTTCGGCACCAGGACCTCGGTGATGATGATGTCGGGCTTCGTCGCACGCGCCATGTCGAGCGCCGCGAGACCGTCAGCGGCAAACTCCACGCCGAAACCCGCTTCGTCGAGGAAAAAAGCTTCGAGGGCGCGAATGTGCGGATCGCGCTCGACGACGAGAATGATCGCGCGCGGCGTTGCGGTCACGCGCGTGCTAATCATGAGATGGCGCGCATGGTTAGCGGCCAGACATAGGGCAGCTCAAACGAACTCCAACTGAAGGCAACGTCGAACAGCCCGCTCCGAGGGCGGGGGTAACCGTGGAACAAGAACTTACCGTGCAACGAGAAAAATGCTACACCTGTTTACGATATCTTTGTGAGGCGTAGGGTGTGTATAGGGCTATACAAAAACACGCGGTTTCCATCGCGTCTCGGACCGCTCACATTCTACGCGCGTCGCCCATCAAACGTTAGCCAGAAGAGCGTGATCCCCCGGGTGCTCGCCGCCAACGCGTGCGCGGCCGCAAACGCCTTGGCGCTGTACGTCCCGTCGAGGTGCGCGCCGGTCGAGCGCTCCAGGACCGCGGTGGTCGCATTCGCCGAGGGAAGCGCGCGGCCATAAGCGCCGGCGTACACGGAGTGGATGATCTCGACGCGCGACGCGTCTACCCTGGTGATCCTTTCCCCGGTCGCGCGCGCGAGAAACGCTCGCTCGCGATCGACGAGCCAGAGCATGCGCGCGCGCCCGGCCGAGATGCGTGGCGCAACGCGCGCGCCCACGACCGTCGTGTCCAGCCCGGCGATCGCGAAGCCAAGCGCGAGTCCGGCCGCGGTGCCGCCGCTTCCCACCGGGAGCACCACGCGCACCGGTGCAGGCATCTCGCCGCGCGCGATTTGCTCGGCCAGCTCGAGCGCCGCGTTCACGTGCCCGAGCATCCCGAGAACCGAGGTGCCCCCCGGCGGAATCCAGCGCACGTGCGGACGGCGCGACGCATTCGCGAGGAGGAGCCCCGTGACGGGCCCGGGCATCGTCCGGACGTTCGCGGTGATGCTGCGCACGCGCGCCTCGGTGGCGAGCGCCGTGGGGTTCATCTCATGCTTCCAGCGCACCGCGTGCGTGATGCCGCCTAGCGCGCGAACGTAGATCGCGGTGGTGAGAATGTGCGTGGAGCCCTCGCCGCCGGCGGTGAGGACGACCTCTCCCGGCGCGAGATCGCCCAGGAGGAACTCGAGTGCGCGCACCTTGTTGCCGCCGAGCGGCGAGGCCGAGAGATCATCGCGCTTGATCCAGAGCTCGCCGTCGAGCGGCTCGTCGCCGAGGTTGAGAGGCTGAACGGGGGTTGGGAAATCGCCGAGGGCAACGCGCGGGAGGCGCGCGAGAGCGGGGAAGCGGACGAAGAGCGGGAGCGTCATCCGCGGCAGGACCGCGGAGATGCGATCACTGTCGCGCCGTGTCCACGGGCTGTTCCGAGTACTGCTTGAGAAGTTCCGCGAGTGGCGGCACACCGTATTGGGCGCGCTCGCTGTCCGGCGTCTGCCTGTCGACTGGAAAGAGCAGCTCCTTTCCCGTCGCCTGATCGACGACGCGGCTCGTTCCGTATTTCTGATATCCCTCGGTGAAACTCAGATAGAGATCGAGCGAGGCAGCGATGAGATAGCGCGCATCCTTGATCCCCCCCGCGTACGCGCTGATGAAGAGATAGTGCGCCAGCAGGTAGTTGTCGACGCTTCTGCTCACGAGCTTCCGCCCGTAGAGATCGAGCCCGGTATGCTCGAGCACGATCGCCGCGTCGTACTTTTCCTGCGGTGTCTTGACCATGTCCTCGCCGACGAGGGCGAGCACGATCTTGATTCGCTCGTCGTCGGTGCGTGCAACCGGCTTGCCGGCTCTCCAGTCCTGATCCTCCTGCGCGAGCTGATGGAGCATCCCCTGCGCGTGGGCGAGCGCGGGCCGGGGGAACAGTAGCAGAATGAACAGCAGTGCTCGACGCATGCTCACGAGCGCCTCCTCGAGGATGGCTGGTACGATCGCAAACCAGAGACTACCCAATCTGCGACACGAGGGTGCGCGAGCGCCAATCCGTGCTCAGCTACCCATCTCGCAACGGCCCCTCGTCAGGATCATCCTCCACCCCGATCTCGTCGCCGAGCGCGTCTTCGACGTAGAGCATCTTGATCGGCACCAACACCGCCGCGAGCAGCGGCACGGCGATCATCAGTCCGAGGAAGCCGAAGAGAAGCGCCATCAGTCCCTGCGTCACGATCGTGAGCACCGGCGGGAGATCCATTCCGCCCTTCATCAGCATCGGGATGAGCAGATGCCCCTCGAGCTGCTGGATCACCAGATACGCGAGCCCGACGTACAGCGCTTTCTCCGGCGAGTCGAGGAAGCCCATCGCGATCGCGGGCACCGCGCTCAGCACCGGACCGATCGTCGGCACGAACTCCAGCAGCGCCGCGATGATGCCGAGTGCGAACGGCGCTTTGACGCCGAGCAGCAGCAGCGCGATCGTCGACACGACACCGATTACCAGCATGGCGATCAGTTGCGTTACCAGCCACTTGCGCAGCATCGCCGCCATCGCGCTCAACACCTCGGCCATCCGCTTCCGCTTCCGCTTCGGGAAGAGGTGCAAAATGCCGTTGTGATACGTGTCCGGATCCGCGCCGATGTAGAGTGACATCATCAGGATGAGCAGCAGCCCCGCGACGATCTCGACGGTCGACGTCAGGAACGGGAAGAGATAGTGAGCGGCACCAAAGACGCGCTTTTCGATGTTCGCGCGTAACGATGATGAGGGCCCGGTTTCGTGCCCCTGCTTCGTGGAATCCGAGACGGTCGCGGTGGCCGTCGCAGTCGCGCCCTGCGCGCCCGCCTTTGCTCCCGCCACGGCTCCCGTCGCGCCTTTGGCGTCCGACGCGTGCGAGGGGGCCGGCGTCGACTCGGCCGGGGCAGCGCTCTGTGTGCTATCCGATCCCATTAGCGACGACATCAGCGCGGGGTGCTTGGTATTCAACCACTTCTCGGCCCGCTCGACCGCGTCCGGGAGCTGTTCGCGTAGCTGCTTCCCCTGATCCGCGATGGTCGGCGCGACGAAGGAACCGAGCGTGTACAGGATCGCGAGGAAGGCGATGACGACGAGCGCCGCACCGAGTCCGCGCGGAACCTTGTAGCGCGCGAGCTGGTCGACGCCGGCGGCGACCGCGATTCCGAAGAGCGTGCCGAGGAAGGCGACGATGACGATCTCGTTCGCGACCCAGAGCAGCTTGAGGATGATCAGCAGCCCGGCGACGATCGAGGCGGCGCGCAGAATGTCTGCGCTCCGCCAGCTTGCGCCCGACGGACGAGCGCGCGTGCCCGGTTTCTGCTTGGTGTCTTTCAGTGGGGTCATGAGTAGACGTCAACGCAAGGGAGGGGCCGGGCACGCGCGCAACCCCTCGCGTTCGGCGACTCACGATGAGAGCTTAGGATAACAGACTTGAGCGAGGACATAGAAGTGGCAGCTGGGCTGACCGTGCACGAGCCGCAGTACATCGACACAACATCCGCCGCCGATCGCTTTCTGGCCGCCGTAGAGCAGAGCAGCACCGTCGCCGTTGACACCGAGGGCGCCAGCTTCCACCGCTTCGTCGACCGAATCTACCTGCTGCAGATGAGCACGCGCGAGCAGACCGCCGTGCTCGATCCGCTCGCCATTGGGAAGCCTGCAGTGCTCGGCCGCATCCTCGAGAGCGACAAGATCGAGAAGGTGTTCCACGACGCCGACTACGACCTGCGGCTGCTGCACCAGGACTACGGGTGGAATACGCATCGACTGTTCGACACGCGCGTCGCGGCGCAGCTGCTGGGCATTCGCGCCTTCGGGCTCGCCGCGCTGCTCGAGCGCTCGTTCGGGCTCAAGCTCGACAAGAAGCATCAGCGTGCGGACTGGTCGATGCGTCCGCTGCCGAAGGACATGCTCGATTACGCATCGCAAGACACCATGTATCTCCTCGAACTGCGCGACCGACTCGCGGACGAACTGGAGAAGGCGGGGAGATGGAGCTGGGCGCAGGAAGAGTTCGAGCGATCAGAGGGAACGCGTTGGAACGCGCCGGATGGCGAGGACAACGGCTACATGAAGGTGAAGGGTGCGCGCGATCTGGGGCGACGCGAGCTCGCGCTGTTCAGGGAGCTCGTGCGCTTCCGCGACGGGATCGCGCGGGAGCTGGATCGTGCGACCTTCCGCGTGGCAGGGAACGAGGCGCTGTTCGCGGTCGCGAAGGAGGCGCCGCGCACAATGGAGGCGCTCACGGCGATCAAGGGAGTGCCTCGCGGGATCGCGGAGCGCCGCGGCGCCGAGATGCTCGCGGCGGTGAAGCGCGGACTCGAGGTGCCGGAGGATCAGCTTCCGAAATTTCCGCGCGCGCCGCGGTGGGATCGCGACGCGGACTTCGATACGCGGGTGAATGCGCTGCGTGCAGCGAGGGAAGAGGCGGCGCAACGGCTCGGGCTCGACCCCGGCTTTCTGTGTGCGAGGGAGAAGCTGGAGATGATCGCGCGGAAGAAGCCGAAGACGCTGGAAGAGCTTGCGGAGGTTCCGGATCTCCGGAAGTGGCAGATCGAGGTGCTGGGGGCGGCGTTTTTGAAGGCGCTCGCGGCGTAGCGTTGTGGACTGGGGCTAGAACCCCATGTACGCGCGAATCCTCGGCTCGATTCGCTCGGGGCTCCACATCGGATCCCACACGAGGTTCACCGCCACATCCTCCACTCCATCCAGCGACCGCACCTGCTGCTCGGCCGCGGTCATGATTTCGGGGCCCGAGGGGCAGCCGGGGGAGGTGAGGCTCATGTCGATCGAGACCTTGGGGCCACTCACGGCTATCGCGTACACGAGGCCGAGATCGACAATGTTGAGATTGAGCTCGGGATCCTTCACACGGCGCAGCGCTGCGCGGACGACGTCCTCGTCGAGCGTCGCGGGCGAAGCTTCGGGAGCTACGGGGGCGTCGGGCGCGGGCGCCGGAGCGGGATGGCTCTCGGCCGCGGTGGCGGGCATGTCGGTCATGAGGACTCCTTGTTCCTCCCGGAAAGCTCACCAGAATCCGGGCGCGTCACAAGCACGGTTGCGCGTATGACTACCTTCCGGCTGACTCAGGAGCGTCGCCATGTCGGATCGAGTGCTGCCAGCTGTCATCGTTTCATCCGCAGCGACAGCCGCCGTTTGCGTCACCGGACTGTTGATCGGCGTGCGACTCGTGGCCGGCGCGGATCGAGTGACCGCCGACGGGGTGGGGCACGGCGCGCTCTATTTCTTCTTCTTCGGGTGGCCGATCGCGATGCTCGTTACGCTCCTCGTGGCGCGCGGGTCGATGCGTGCGCCGGCAGAGTGGCGGCCCGTAAGTGCGCTCGCGGTATGCGCATGGGCGGCGGCCGCGGGCGCGATCGCGCTGCCGCTGGTGTGGCTGTTGTTCTGGACGCCGAGCCAGGCACCGTGGCAGATGACGTTGATCGGTGCGGTGGCGGGACTTGCCGGTGGCGCGTGCTACTGGCTCATCGCCCAACCGGGGCGCGACTGAGGAGAGCGGCAACCGCTATGCGGCTTTCCTCTTTTTCGACTTGCTCTTGGACGCGGCGACGGTGTGCTTCTTCTTGCTCGCCTTCGCCTTCGTCTTCGACCCCCGCGTGCGATGCGTGTTGCGCCCCGCGTGGCGATCGCGACGATTCCATCCCTTGGCCGCATCCGAGCGGAACGACGCCGGCATCGCGATGGTCTGCGACGGATCGTCGGTGACGGCGATCGCCGCCGCATCGGTGAGATCGGCGCGCACGTCCGCGATGACCTTGGCCGGCTGACGCGCCCGCGCGGCGTGGACGCGATTAGTGAGCAGGACCACGAACATCTCGCGGTCGGGGTCGATCCAGAGTGACGTGCCCGTGTAGCCGACGTGGCCGAACGAGCCCTCGCTCATGAAGCGGCCGGAGCCCCACTGACCGTCGGCCATCGCCCAGCCGAGCGCCCTGCTTCCCGCGGCGCGCGTAGTGAAGAGCTTCACGGCGGAGTCGCTCACGATGCGGACGCCCTTGTACTCGCCGCCTTCGAGGATCATCTGCGCGAAGATCGACAGGTCGCTGGCGGTGCTGAACAGTCCCGCGTGCCCTGCCACGCCGCCCAGCGCGTATGCGTTCTCATCGTGCACCTCGCCCTGCAGCGGGTAGCCGCGCGGCGGTGACACTTCGGTGGGCGCGACGCGTGACCTGAGGGAGTCCGCCGGCTTGAAAAATGTATTTGCCATGCCGAGCGGTGCGAAAACGCGCTCGTGAAGAAAGACGTCGAGCCCCTGACCCGTGACGCGCTCGACCATCATGCCAAGGGTGATCGCGCCGAGGTCGGAGTAGATGTAGCACTGGCCGGGCTTGCACTCGAGTGGCGCTTCGAGCACCACCTGACGCGCTTCCGAGGGGGAGTGCGCGATGCGCCAGAGGTCGCGATCGGCCGGAAGTCCCGAGCGATGCTCGAGCAGCTGGCGAACGGTGACCGAGTCTTTGTAGCCGCCGGTGAACTCCGGGAGATAGGTGACGACGGGAGCATCGAGCTGGATGCGCCCTTCGTCGTAGAGGATCATGACGGCGGTGGTGGTGCCGATGACTTTCGTGAGCGACGCGAGATCGTAGATGGTCTCGGTGGCCGAGACGTGGCTGCTGGACGTTGCCCAGTCGATGTGGCCGAAGCCCTTTTCCCAGACGGCCGATCCCTTGCGGCCGACGACGACGGCCGCGCCGGGGAAGCCTCCCGCCTTGATGCCGCGAGTGATGACGCGATCGATCGTCTCCAGTCGCTTCGCCGACATGCCGACGGTCGCGGGCGCAGCAACAGGCAGCCCCCCGTCGGAAGCGGCGATCGTAGCGACAGCAGCGATCAGCGTGATGAGCACTCGAGGACCTCAGTTGAAAAACGAAGGTGTGCCGGCAGCGCCGGAGGGCTGCTGGTACACTTGAAAAGCATACTGAGAATCGGGGCGGGATGTTCCAGCGTTACACTGCGAACCGGCACATAATAGCCCAATCCTCTCTATTGGCAAGACGAGGACCGGGACCCTCGGTCACTCTATAGTGCTGTAATGTTTTGCGCCTACGGCGTGATGACCAACTCGGGGCGGAGCAGCGAATGGTGGATCGCAATTGCGGCCTTCGCTCCGCCCGACGCAGCGGCGAGTGCGATCTGTGTTCCGGGCACTATGTCGCCGGCGGCGTAAACATTTGCAACAGTGGTTCGAAAGTGTTCGTCGATGAGCACGCATCCTTCGTCGTTGCGCTCGCACCCCAGCCGTTGCGCGAAATCGTCGGCGTGGTAGCGTCCGATCGAGAAGAACAGGCGCTCGCAGTCGAGCTGCATGGGACCCTCGAGCTCGAGGGCGTAAAGCGCGCCGCCCTGGTGGAGGGCGCAGGTGACGCCCTCGGTGAGCACCGGGATATTGAGCGCGCCGAGCTGGGCAAGAAGCGGATCGGTGAGCTCGGGGTCGTGGCCATTGGTGCAGATGACGAGATCGCGCGTCCAGGTCGCGAGGGCGAGTGCGAGCCCGACCGCCTTCCGCCCGACGCCGACGACGACCGTCTTCTTCCCGCGCGTCTCGTGGCCGTCGCAGTCGGGGCAGTGGTACGCGGAGGCGCCGTAGATCTTGTCGAGCCCGGGGATCTCGGGCCAGATGTCCTTCACCCCGTAGGCGAGGAGCAGACGCTTCGATGCGAGCGCACGCCCGCTCTCGAGCGTCATCACGAAGGCATCCGTCCCCTTCGCCGCAATGCTCTCGACGCATCCATTGATGAGCTCCGCCCCGTACCGCCGCGCCTCGTTGCGCCCCGAGCCGCGCAGTTCGGCGGGAGTGACGTCGGGGAGACCGAGGTAGCCGTTGACGCCGCGCGTCTGCCAGTTGCGCGGGTCGCCGGAGTCGACGAGGACGACACTGTGGAGGTAGCGGCCGAGCCACATGGCTGCGGTGAGGCCGGCGGGGCCGCCACCAACGATGGCTACGTCGAACGCCACGTCGAGCGAATTGGTCGACATGGCGGAACTTTACTACCGAATGGTGGCCGTGCGGAATTACTTGACGGAGCCCGGCGGAAGCGAGTAGAGCAGCTTCATCGTGGCGCGGTCCGCTTCGCTCAGATCACGGACGCGCACGCGCGACGTCATGATGTTGGCGGTGTCGGCGGTGTGGTCCAGGCCGAGGAGGTGGCCGACCTCGTGGAGGGCGATCGCGTGCACGGCCTTGGAGTCGAGCAGCTCGCCGGCGTTGTGGTGCAGCGCGAGCGTGATGTTCGCCGTGACGATCCACCACTTCCCGTCGCGCGCCCAGATCGTCTTGCCGGAGATCGGCGAGTCGAAGTGATCGATCCAGCTGACGTGCACGTCGGCGTCGGTCGAGTCGCGAACGAAGGTGAACTTCACCGGAATCCCGAGGTTTGCCCACTGGTCGAAGGCGTCGCGCACCCGCTCGGGGTACGAGGGATCCCAGCCGGGGATGGCCGGGCCGTTGCCGACCCAGACGCGAACCGGCGTCGTCTGTCGGTCGGGCCAACGCGCGAGCGCTGAGTCCCGCTCGCCCAGGATCTCGCCGATGTAGGTGCCGTTCTCGCCCAGCTGGATGCGGCGGCGAATGTCGAGCACGTCACGCGACTTGGTGTCGACATCGGCGTCGAGCGTGGCGTTGTCATCCGGATTGTCGGCGATCGATGCAGCGCTCTCGGTGGTGCGATTGGCCGACCGAAGCTTGTGCGCCCGGGACGCCGGAGCCAGCGAAGCCTCCGCGGAGGTAGCGGTGATCGCCCTCGTGCGCGTCGCCTGCACGGCAACGAAGCCGAGCACAGGCAGGAGCAACAGCGCTGGGATGAGATCGGTGCGCTTCATCGCGATTCGATCCGGCGGCGGCGGGGGAGAGTGTGGAGCATTGTGGGTAAGACGAGCGAAATAATCCGAGGGAACGGCTGCATCGCTCCGTTACACCGCAACGGGCAGGACGGCCGAAGTTCAGAAGAATTTTTCTGTAAGTTCTGGGTAACCTTGGACGGACGGAGCGATCGTCGACTATGGCAACTCAGCGGAGTGATGGAATGGAGAAAGCGCGTGATGTAGCAGTGCTCGTGGGGAGCCTCAGAAAGGAATCGTTGACGCGGAAGGTGGCGCTGGCGATGAAGAAGATCGCGCCGGCAACGCTGGCGCTCGACATCTTGGAGATACGCGATCTGCAGATGTACGATCAGGATCTCGAGACTGATTCCCCGCCGAAGGAGTGGGTGACATTTCGGGAACGGATCAAGCGTGCGGACGCGCTGCTCTTCGCAACGCCGGAGTACAATCGCTCGGTGCCCGGCTGTCTCAAGAACGCGGTGGACGTGGGCTCACGCCCAGGGGGACACGGTGTGTTCAGCGGAAAGCCGGGCGCCATCGTGAGTGTCACGCCGTACGGGCTCGGAGGGTTTGGGGCGAACCATCATCTGCGTCAGGCGCTGGTGTACGTGAACGTGCTCGCGATGGCACAGCCGGAGGCGTACGTGTCGCAGGCGGGAGAGCTGTTGGACGCAGAGCTGAATTTCACGAAGGACGCGAGCAAGACGTTCTTTGCGAATTTTCTGAAGGCGTTTTCGGAGTGGATCGAGGCGACGGCGAAGCGGTGAGCTACGGGCGCGTGGCGCGCCCTTCCAGCTTGTCGTCCGCATCTCGCAGCTCGACGGCGGTCGCCCGGTCGCCCGCGCGTGTGAAGTCGAAGATCATATCCGGGCGGAGCACCTCGTAGATGACTCCCTTCTCGTAGATCCCCGGCGCGAACGAGTCGGGGCCGATGCGAATGAGTGCGAAGGTGTTCATGTACGGAACGTTCGGATCGAACCGCCCTTTCAGCACTCCGTTCTCGTACGTCACGACGACCTGATCCTGTTTCTTCTTGGCCGAGTCTTCCCTGGACATGGGCTCGAACGTGTAGCGGCCGAGGTAGGGCGCGGCGGCCGCAACGGGGAGCTCGACCACGAGCGACGGCGGCACATCGACTTCGACGGAGACGCGAGTGTTGATCCATGACATCGCGAGCGTCGCACCTGTGGCGCGGATGTCGGGGAACGACCAGGTGAGCACCTCGGTGAATGGCGCCGACTCGGCCCTCACCGGAAAGCGAATCTGCGTGGCGGTCGAGTCCGGGTGTCTCATGTGGAAGAGATGCGGACGCGGATCGAGCACGAAGCTCCACGGGCCTGACTGCCTGACCACGAGCCAGACCGAGTATTTCCCCTTCGGCACCGCGTGGCCATCGAGCTTTACGTCGGACGTCGTCTCGAGCGTGGTGGTGAAGTTGGCGCCGGGAGTCCATACCTCGTTCCACCCTACGTCCTGCGTGCCGAAGATCTCTTTGCGGCCGCGCGCGCGCGGGCGCGAGTAGTCGATGGTGATCCTCGTGCCGTCGATGGTTTGAGCGACGGTCGCGAGCTCGCTCGCGCGGATTTGCGCTCGGATCACGAGGGGGAAGGCGGTGGCGACGAGCAGTGCGCTCGCGACCCGGAGGCGCGTGCTCAAGCGAACTTCGCGTCGATGGCCGCGCGGATCTCGTCGAGCGATTTGCCGGACTTTCTGAGGCGCGCGGCGAGTCGCCCCTGCCCCTGGCACGTGTGACACTCCTTCGCCATCGCATCACCTTCGTAGCAGGAGAGGAGAGAGCGGAATCCCGGCATGTCCGCGCAGCCGCAGTGGCAGCGGATGCCATCGGCGATCTCGGGGATCTCGCGAACGGAATCGAAGAGCGGAATGAGCGCCGGGACATCCGCGAGCTGCTCCTTCGTCGCGACCTTCGCGCCGGTGATCCCGGGGCGTGGAGCGGGGTGCGGCTTGGGATCGCGACGGTGCCGGGTGCGGGCGACGGCGGGGACCGCGAGAGCGACGGACGCGAGGGCTCCGAGTGCGGCACCCAGGAAGGCGCGGCGCGATGTGAGTGCCATGGTGCCTGTCATGGTGCCATAGTAGCGAACCGCGTGAGGGTGGAGCAAGAGCTTTCTATTGCTCGCGATGCGTGCGCAGTTGCCTTACGATTCGTGCAACCCCTGCCAACCTGTCGCGTGACGAATCTATTCAGTCGATTGATTACATCCGGTGTGCTGGTAGCAGCCGCCGGCGCGTGCGCACATCCGGCCGCCACGCCGGCCACCGGCGCCGCGCCCGCCGCGGGCACGATCGGTGTCGCCATGAACGTTACGCCGCTCGATAGCGCGAACACCGACATCGCGACGATGCTTTCGCGCCTCGACCTCGAGAAGTACAAGGCGACGATCAAGGGGCTCACGCGCTTCGGCGACCGGCGGCAGGGTACCGATCGGAACCGAGCGGCCGTCGACTGGATCGAGGCGCAACTCGAGTCAGACGGCTGTACACCCACGGCGCGAATCACCTACGACTACAAGGAACCGCCCACGCGCCCCCCGCGCGCGCCAGTGGACTCGGCCTCCCGCGCCCGCCTCGAGCGGAACGCCGTGGGCGGCGGGCGCAATCGCGGCAAGCGCGCGCCCACGGGGGTCAACACCGATTCGCTCATCCAGCCCGACGCGAAGCTCCGCGCGCTCGACACGCCACAGAGCGTGGATGGCAAGCGGCAGGAGGTCTACTGCACGAAGATCGGGACCACGCATCCCGAGGAGATGTACATCGTGGGCGGTCACATGGATGGAATAGGATGGGGGGAGGCCGCGAACGACGATGGCTCGGGCACCGCGCTCGTCATGGAGCTCGCGCGCGTGTTCAGCGCGCCCGACGTGCGCACCGATCGATCGGTCCGCTTCATCCTCTGGAACAATGAGGAGACGGGGCTCGATGGTGCAAAGGCGTACGTGGCGCAGCGTCAGGCGCTGCAGGGAATCGAATCGCCGAAGGGGTCCGGGAAATATCCCGAGCCGAAATGGATGGGGATGGTCCAGCACGACATGATGTTGTTCGACCACGGAATGCCGAGCCCGGACGGCTCGATGCGCAAGGAGCAGCGCGCCGAGGCGGATGTGAACATCGAGTTCCAGTCGAAGTCGAGGTACGCGGCGGAGGCGGAGAAGCTCGCGTGGGCCTTCGCGAACGCGAACGAGATGTACGCGACGGACTATCCCGCACAGGTGGGGCGCCACATGACGAATACGGACTCGTCGCCATTCATGGACGTGATCCCGGCGATCAGCCTCCGCGAGAACGAACGCGGCGCACAGATCGGCAACGGCTGGGACCCCCAATGGCACCAGCCCACCGATCTCTATGCAACCTATAGTGACAACGACTTCCGCCTGGGGTTGAACGCGGCGCAGACGACACTAAGCGCCATTGCGACCCTGACAGGCGCGCACCTGACGACGACCCACTAGCCAGTCGAACGCCTTTTGCACTCGTCGGTTTTTTGTCCATCTCCGTCCGTTTTCTTGTGTGCTTCTCAAAGCGGTCGTCGCCACGATCAGCGCGAAGGAATCTTCCTGGCTATGAGAGGCGAACCGAGGTAGTTCGCGCGTTGGAATCTCAACGCGCCCCGCTCGCCGGACGTATGGATGTGACAGGCTCGGATTAAGAGGGCGCACTGCCATCCACACCAAGGGCGTTTCATACACATGGAGGATTTGTACTCGGAGCGACGCGTCGCTTTTCGCCTCGTGCCACTCGCGCTCGTGCTCGTGATTGCCGCGTGCTCGACCACCACACCCGAGATCGGCGGGAGCCCGGCCGTCTCACCCGCACCAGGGACGCCCTACGTGGCGCCCCGGGGCGTCGTCCCGCCCGAGCCGGATACCAGCCGCAGCACGCAGTCGCTCCCCTCCGACATCGCCTCGCGCTCGAATGCGCTCACGCTCGCCGACGCGGTCGACGTCGCGCTCGGCAACAATCCGCAGACCGCGCTCTCGTGGTCGCAGGCGCGCACGGCCGCCTACCAATACGCCTCCACCAAGGGCGCGTTCTTCCCCGAGGTGAGCGCGACCGCGAACGTCGGCCGCTCGCAGAGCACCACGCAAACGGGATTCGTGCA
>JBBSEY010000029.1:0-21518 GCA_038239265.1 Gemmatimonadales bacterium
CGCCTAACCTCATATCATGGGGTCTTCAATGGATAAAGCTCTAGACCCCATCCTCGTCGGCGCCGACGCGAAGAATTCGACCGTCAACATCGTGAACCTGTCGCAGTCGGGCCTCGGCATGCCCGATCGCGACTACTATCTCAAGCAGGACCCGAAGATGGCCAACGTGCGTGCGGCGTACGTGGCCTACGTGACGCAGCTCCTGACGCTCGCGAAGCAGCCCGATCCCGCGGGCGCCGCAAATCGCATCCTCGCGCTCGAGACGAAGATCGCGACCCCGCAGTGGGAGCGCGCGCGGAGCCGCAACCGCGACTCGACGTACAACAAGATGACCGTCGCCCAGCTGGCGGCACTGACGCCGTCGTACAGCTGGAACAGTTACCTCGATGCGGCAGGGCTCGCGAAGGCGACCGACGTCGTCGTGCGCCAGCCCGATTACCTGAAGGCGCTCGATCCGATCTTCGCGAGCACTCCCGCGTCGACGTGGCGCGAGTATCTCGCCTTCAGACTCATCGATGCCTACGCGGACGTGCTGCCAGCCGCGTTCGCGCAGGCACATTTCGCCTTTCGCGGAAAGACGCTGAGCGGGCAGCAGGAACTCGCGGCGCGCTGGAAGCAGGCAGTCGACGGCACCAACGGCACGCTCGGCGAGGCTGCGGGAACGCTGTACATCGCGAAGTACTTCAAGCCCGAGGCGAAAGCGCGGATGGATGCGCTGGTGAAGAACATCATCAACGCGTACAAGGTCGGCATCGACAGCCTCGAGTGGATGAGCCCGGATACCAAGGCGCAGGCGAAGGAGAAACTCGCGCGCTTCAAGGTCAAGATCGGCGCCCCCGACAAGCCGCGCGACTATTCGGCGCTCGCGATCGAGCGCGATGATCTCTTCGGCAACGAGACGCGCTCCAACGAGTTCGAGTATGCGGACATGACATCGCGGCTCGGCAAGCCCGTCGACAATACGCGCTGGGGGATGACGGCGCCGACGGTGAACGCCCAGTACAACTCCTCGGCGAACGACATCACGTTCCCCGCGGCCATCTTGCAGCCGCCGTTCTTCAGCGTGAACGCGGACGACGCAGTGAACTATGGCGCGATCGGGGCGGTCATCGGTCACGAGATCGGCCATGGCTTCGATGATCAGGGGCGCAAGTCGGACGGTGTTGGAAATCTCCGCGACTGGTGGACGCCGGCAGACGCGCAGGCGTATCAGGCGCGCACCACGAAGCTCGGAACGCAGTATGATGCGGTGGTGCCGATCGACGATCTGCACATCAACGGCAAGCTCACCATGGGGGAAAACATCGGCGATCTGAGCGGGCTCGCGCAGGCGTATCGGGCTTATCGCATTTCGCTGAACGGTAAGGAGGCGCCGGTGATCGATGGCCTCACCGGTGACCAGCGCTTCTTTATCGGCTTCGCGCAGATCTGGCGCGGCGTGATCCGCGACGATGCGTTGCGGCAGCGGCTGCTCACCGATCCGCACTCGCCGGGCGACTACCGCGCGAAGCTTCCGCTCGTGAATAACGATGTGTTCGAGACGACGTTCGACGTGAAGCCGGGGGACAAGATGTATCTCGCCCCCGAGGATCGCGTGAAGATCTGGTGATCTCGGGCCAAGTACTGCTACCATCCGGCGCCTCCTGAGCGATATTGAGGGACATCCGCAAAGGAGACTCGGAGATGCCTGGCAACATGTATCGCATGCGCGCTGGATTGTCGGAGCACGAAATGCAGCGCGCCAAGGACGGCGAGTGCTACAAGGGCGAAGCATCGGAGGACAAGCTCGGGCACAAGACGGAGCTGCTCGATCTGCTCGAGGACGACGGCACCCCGGTTGCGACCTTCGTTCCGCGCACAATGCTGGAACGGTGCGAGGAGTGACTTCGGAGTGACGTCCACGCCTCGACGCGAACGTGCGCACTGAATTCTGGGGGAACGCGAATGTCCGAGCTGGACAAGATTTGCCCGAAATGCAACCGCTCCATGGAGCTCGGTTTCACCACCGACTTCGCGTACGGGATGATCCTCCAGGCGAGCTGGACCCCCGGAGTGCCCGTGCCGCGGCGCTTCGTCGGCGGCATCAAGTATCGCAAGGAGCTTGCGCGCCCAATCGTGACGTACCGATGCACCGGCTGCGGCTATCTCGAGTCCTACGCTATCGAGTAGGCCGGCCGGCGGAGTCAGCGAGGTGACGCGCCGATGAGCGCCGAGCAGCGCCGCGCCTTTCTCACGGCCGAGTGGCGCTATCTGGTGATGCTCAATTACGATGTCGATCCGGCGGTCCTGCATGCACTCGTGCCGCGGCACAAGCTGGTACCGAGGCTCGCGATCGCGCTCACCGCGCGGCTCGCGTACAACGAGCCGTATCGCGCGGTTCGGATGCGAAGTGTCGCACCGGCCACCGTCGTCGAGGACCCGGGGCGAATATCCTACGAGTGGAAGTCGGGCGCTCGCTGGCAGCACGTGTCCGCGTTGACGACCGGGGGCGCCGCGCTACCGCTGCCCGGTGCGGAGGCGGCGTTCATCACCGAACACTATTGGGGCTATACGCGCCAGCGGGATGGCGGCACCGTCGAATACGAGGTGCAGCATCCGCGCTGGCGCCTATGGGCGGCGAGCGAGCCGTCGCTCGACGCCGATGTTCCGCGCCTGTACGGCTCGTCGTTCGCGCGTGCGCTCGCGTCACCTCCGGTGTCGGCGTGCATCGCGGACTGGTCGGAGGTGACGGTGTATCGCCCGCGCTTGCTCGCGCCATGACGCAGACGATCTTTCGATCGAATGAAACCCGCCCCTCGGAGGCCGCACGTGCATCTCGCGTCACATGATTGGATCTCGCTCTCGCTCTGGATCCTCGGCAGCTTCGTCGCCGGCGCAGTTGGCGGGGTGGCAGCGACGCGCGCACCGTCGTTCTACGAAAAGTTGGAGAAACCAAGGTGGGCGCCGCGCGCGCGAACGTTTGGGCCGGTGTGGACCGTCCTGTACCTGCTCATGGGCACGGCGGCGTGGTTCGTATGGCGCGCGCAGGGGTGGAGCGGCGGCGCGCGTATCGCGCTCACACTGTACGTCGTGCAACTGTTGCTCAATGCGCTCTGGACGTGGCTGTTCTTCGCGTTTCACAAGGGCGGGCTCGCGTTCGCGGAGCTCCTCGTGCTTTTCGCCGCGGTCATCGTCACTGCGTTGCTCTTTACGCGCATCGAGCCGATCGCCGGTATTCTCATGGTCCCCTATCTGATCTGGCTCGGCGTCGCGATGGCGCTCAACCACGCGGTGTGGCGCGACAATCCCACGCTTCTCTAGCGAGCCATCACACCATGAAGAAGACGCTCTCCCTGATTTTCGCCGCGACGCTCGGCTGCAACGCGGCATCCCGGTCAAACCCCGATGTCCCCCGCTGGAAGGCGCAGGCGGCAAACGTCACGATCGTGCGCGATGACTGGGGCATTCCCCACGTCCACGGCAAGACTGACGCGGACGCCGTATTCGGAATGGTGTACGCGCAATCCGAGGACGATTTCAAGCGCGTCGAGACCAACTACATCAACGCCATGGGCAGACTCGCGGAGGCCGAAGGAGCAAGCGCGATTTACCGCGATCTCCGGATGAAGCTGTTCATGAATCCGGATACGCTGCGGGCGGAGTACGCGGCGAGCCCCGAGTGGCTCAAGTCGTTGATGATCGCGTGGGCCGATGGGTTGAACTTCTACATGTACTCGCACCCCACGGTGAAGCCGCGCGTGATCGACCACTTCGAGCCGTGGATGGCGCTCTCGTTCACGGAAGGAAGCATTGGCGGCGACATCGAGAAGGTGTCGTTGCCGAGCCTGCAGTCGTTCTACGGAGACTCGTCGGCGAGTCGCGCATTCGCGCTGGCCGAGTTTCGCTTCGCAGAGCCGACGGGCTCCAATGGCATGGCGATCGGGCCCTCCAAATCGGCGGACCACCATGCGCTGCTGCTGATCAATCCGCACACCTCGTTTTACTTCCGGGCGGAGCTCCAGATGACGAGCGACGAGGGGCTCGATGCGTATGGCGCCTCGACCTGGGGGCAGTTCTTCGTCTACCAGGGCTTCAACTCGCGCGCAGGGTGGATGCACACATCGAGCGGGGCGGACGTGGTGGATGAATACGCGGAGACGGTGGTGAAAAACGGGGACGGCGTCTTCTACAAGTACGGCACGGAGCTGCGACCAATGACCACACAGACGGTGAGCGTGCCGTATCGAACGCCGGCCGGGCTCGCAACGAGGACGTTCACTGTGTATCGCACCGTGCACGGGCCGATCGTACGAGCAGCGGACGGCAAGTGGATCAGCGTCCGTCTCATGCAGGAGCCGGTGAAGGCGCTCACGCAATCGTACTCGCGCACCAAGGCCACGAGCTACAAGGCGTTTCGCGAGACCATGGAGTTGCACACCAATTCGTCGAACAACACGATCTTCGCCGACGCGGATGGCGACATCGCGTATTTCCACGCGAATCGCGTTCCCATCCGGGATGCGCACTTCGATTGGCGAACGCCGGTGGACGGCAGCAACCCGGCCACCGACTATAAGGGCGTGACCTCCATCGACAGCAGTCCGCATCTGCTCAATCCGCCCAACGGCTGGCTCTACAATTCGAATAACTGGCCCTACTCTGCCGCAGGCAAGTATAGCCCGAAGAAGTCGGACTACCCGGCGTACATGGATCAGGGGATCGAAAGTCCGCGCGGCGTGCACGCGATTCGCGTGCTGTCGGCGGGGAAGGATTTCACATTGCAGTCGCTCATCGATGCCGCGTACGACAGCTATCTGCCTGCCTTTGCCGATCTGATCCCGACGCTGGTCGACGCCTTCGACAAAACGCCCTCGTCGGACCCGGTACGCGCGAAGGTGGCCGATCAGATTGCGCTGCTGCGGGGGTGGGATTATCGCTGGTCCGTGTCATCGGTGCCGACGACCCTCGCGTGCTACTGGGGCGATGAGCTCGGACGGAGAGTGCACGCGGACGCGGATGGTGAGGACATGTCGATCTACGACTACATGGCAAAAAAGACTTCGGCGCACGAGAAGCTCGATGCCCTGGCCGTGGCCTCGGACTCGCTCGCAAAGAACTTCGGCACGTGGAAGATGCCGTGGGGGGACGTCAATCGCTTTCAGCGCTTGACGGATGACATCGTGCACCCCTTCGACGATGCGGCTCCGAGCATCCCGGTGGCATTCGCGAGCGCGCGATGGGGATCGCTCGCGTCATTCGGGCCGTGGGAGAAGGAGAAGACGAAAAAGATGTACGGCACCGGCGGCAACAGCTTCGTCGCCGTGGTCGACTTCGGCGACAGCGTGCACGCGCGCGCGATCACCGCCGGCGGCGAAAGTGGCGACACCGCCTCGAAGCACTTCGACGATCAAACCCTTCGTTACAGCACGGGCGATCTGCGCGAGGTGTACTTTTACCCGTCGCAGCTTGTCGGACACACGGAGCGGACGTACCATCCCGGAAACTGATCGAATGTCCGTGAGCGAGGGAGGTCCAGATGGTGAGCATTCCGCGAGCAACGGGTATCAAGCGGCCGTGGGGAGCGGCGCCATGATCGATCCTCCAAACGTGCCTGGCATCGTGCACTTGCACAGCGAGCGGCGCGCGATCGGGACCATCGACAGGCTCGAGCAGCTCGTGCGTGCGAAGGGACTCGAGCTATTTTCGCGCATCGATTTCGCGAGCGACGCGGCCGCCGCGGGGCTGACGGTGCCGCCGATGATCCAGCTCGTCTTCGGAAATCCGCGCGCCGGAACACCGCTCATCGAGGCGAATCCTGCCGTGGCGCTGGCGCTTCCGCTCCGGGCGCTCGCCTGGGAAGATGCGGATGGGCACAGCTGGCTGACCTACGAGACCGCCGAATCGATCGTCGAGCGCTTTCATTTGCCGCTGGCGCTTGGCGCCAACATCGCGGGGCTCCGCGCGCTGTGCGAAGCCGCAGTGGGACAGTAGCAAGTCGAAGTGAAGGTTACGCGGGGCTGGTGTTAGCTTGTCCGCAGCTATCATCGACGACAGCAATGGAGATTGCAGTGACCACGCGCGCCAGCGGCACCTTCGACGTGAAGATCCTTCCCCTCGTCGCAGCCTTCACGGGCGATGACGCTCCGCTCGCCCGAATGTCGATCGACAAACAGTTCCATGGCGATCTCGAGGCCACGAGCAAGGGAGAGATGCTGTCCTCCGGATCACCCTCCACCGGCTCGGCCGGATACGTCGCGATCGAGAAGGTGACTGGAAAGCTCAACGGGCGCGAAGGCACCTTTGCGTTGCAGCACTCCGCGACCATGAATCGCGGCGTTCCCTCGCTTTCCGTCACCGTGATCCCGGACTCCGGCACTGGCGCACTCGCCGGCATCAGCGGCTCACTCGATATCATCGTTGCGAACAAGCTGCACTCCTACACCTTCGACTACTCGCTCGGAGATTCAAATGGATGAAGACGCGTTCAATCTCTCGATCCGGAAGTTCCTGAAGCACTTCGGCGTTACCGCGCAGCGCGAGATCGAGGGCTCCGTGCGGAAGGCGATCGCGAATGGAAAGCTTCGAGGCGATGAAAGCGTGCCCGTACGTGCCACGCTGATCGTCGATGGAATTCTGCGCGACTTCCACATTGATGGCGTCGTCACGCTCTCTGCGGTGTCCGAGACGCCGGCACAATAGCCGTTAGAGGCCCCGCGCGGATGCCGACGCTTACTACTATCGGCTATCAGGGCGCCACGCCGGAGAGCTTTCAGCACGCACTCGAGCGTGCCGGCGTCGAGCTTCTCGTGGACATCCGCGCCGTCGCGAGCTCGCGCCGACCGGGCTTTTCGAAGAGCAAGCTCTCTGCCGGCGTCGGCGCGATCGGAATAGACTATCTGCACCTTCGCGCGCTCGGCACCCCTTCCGATGGCCGCGCCGCTGCGCGCGCGGGAAAGCATGCCGAGATGCGCGCGATCTTCGTGGCGCACATGGCGACGCCGGAGGCGTTGACGGCGCTCGAGGATCTCGCGGGGATCGTGCGCTCGGGGAGGCGTGTGTGCATCCTGTGCTTTGAGGCCGATCCCCTGCACTGTCACCGCAACATCGTCGCCTCGATGCTCGCGGACATGATGCCACTCGAGATCGTGCATCTCATGCCCGACGCCGATCCTCTTTACTAGGCTCCTCTCGCACCCACGATCACGGTGCCGTCTCGTTCGTCAGCTGCGGCAGGGTGGTCGACGACTGAACGGTAGTGCGCGTCGCCGCAGTGAACGGTGCGTTCACCCGGCCCAGCAGCGCTTCGATCGTCGTTCGCTCCCACGCGAGGTGCCATGCGTAGCCATCTTGACCAACCTTTGCTCCGGAGTACCAGAGCGACACGACGCCGCTCGCCGCATCCACGTCGAAGGTCGAGCGGTAGACGACATCGTGCAGATCGTCGCTCGCGCCTTTCACCAGGAGAGGTGACGGGTATGTAGTCCAGTGCACACCATCCGCACTCGTCGCGAAACGGAGTCTATCCGTGGTGCATCCCCCTGGCCGCTTCACGGGATACACCGCCCAATACTCGCCGCGAGATGGAATCCACTCGACATCGATGTGCCAGGGAGAGCCATCGGAATCCCGGGGAGTCGCTGCCTCCGGTGCTCGCCACGTCACTCCGTCGCTCGACCGCCGGAGCTCCACTGTGGTGCTCGACGCGCCGCAGCCAACCACTCCGGAGTTCACGCTCCACATGAGCCACTCCGTCGCCGATCGCCGCACGATCGTCGGCGAGACGATCATGTGATTGGGCGCATGCACGACGAGTACTGGTGCGCTCCACCCGATTCCGTCGGGCGAGCGAATCATCCAGATCTCGTTCTCCTCCGTGACTTGCCGATAGTAGATGTGCAGCTCGACGGCGTCCGGATCGTACACCATGTCCGGATCGGAGAGATAGCTGGAGCCAGTCGGTTTCTCGAGTGGATTCTTAGTTCCATTCGGCACCATCCAACTCCCGGCGGTGCGCCCGGTGTACAGCGATGGATTCTCGTGGCCGGCATTGCCGCCGGGATACGGCGTTGCCACGAGGCGAAATGGATCGCCGTTCCACGCGCTCGGCAGTCGTGCGAAATCGGGATGCACCGCCTGCCCCGAGCCATCGTACGTCACGATCGAGAGCGCATTGACCCCGATATTGGCTTCTCTTCGGCAATGGCGGTCGCTCTCGCCCTTGCCCCTCCGTCCGCCGTCACCACCAGCAAATGTGCGCCCGCAGTCGCATCGAGGAGCCAGCGCGCGCTCACCTCGCCATTCGCATCAGTGGCGTTGGACGCCGGGCTAATGACATCCGTCGCTCCGGGCTGCGCGGACCACCGCACCCGGACGCCGGCCAGCGGGCGCTGCGAGGCATCGCGCAGCTGCACCACGATCACATCGGGAAGCTCCGTTCCCGCGAGTGCATGCTGCCCATCGCCCGCCACGATCTCGAGACGCGGGCGCGACGGTCCGAGATCCGCGTTACAACCGCCCACCGCGAACGTCGCCGCAATCGTCATCGCGACGAGCGTCGCGCGCGCAGCTGCACGATTGTGGGAACGGAGATGGCACTCTCGCTCGAGCAACGCGTGCACCAGTGAGGTTCGGGGTCGACGAACTGCCTTCGATCCCCGGAGACCCACTCGCGCGATCGCGAGTCACCGCTTCACCAGACTCTGACGTTATGGCGCCGTTTCGTTCGTGAGTTGCGGACGATCGACGGGCGCATTCACTCGGGCCGCCTCCCACGCCGGGACGTTCACGCGCGCGAACAGTGCGGACATCGACATCCGCTCCCACGCGAGATGCCAGCTGAACTGCGGGATTCCTCCCGTGTAGGTCGCGCCCGAGTACCAGAGCGACACGATCCCCGTCGCCGCGTCGTAGTCTATGGAGGAGCGATAGATGATGTCGCGCAGCTCGTCGTTCGCGCCCTTCAACAGAAGCGGAGATGGGTAGCTCCTCCAGTGCACACCGTCGGCGCTCGTTGCGAATCCGAGCCGGTCCGTCACGCAGCTCCCTGCCTGCTTGATCGGATACACCGCCCAGTATTCCTCGCGCGATGGAATCCACTCCACATCGATGTGCCATGCAAAGCCGTCGCGTTCGTCGAGCGATGCAGTCTCGGGATTCGTCCAATAGATGCCGTCGAGCGATCTGCGCAGCTCCACCGTCGTGCTCGGCCCACCGCACCCCTGCGTCCCCGCATTCCCGCTCCACATCATCCACTCGCTCTCCGATCGACGCACGATGCTCGGCGACACGATCATGTGATTCGGAGCGCGAAGCGTGAGAAGGGGCGCGCTCCAGCGAACACCATCGCTGGAATGGATCATCCAGATGACGTTGTCGTCCTTCACGTAACGAAAGTAAATGCACAGCTCGTTCGCATCCGGATCGTAGAGCGCATCCGGATCGGAGTAGTAGCCGGTCAGGGGCGTGACCAGCGGATTGGTCGCGCCGGGCGGGATCGCCCAGCTCGTTCCGCTGCTGCCGGTGAAGAACGATGGATTCTCGTAGCTCTGGTTCCCGCCGGGGTACGGCGTTGCGACGAGGCGAAACGGATCCCCGGGCCACGCCGTGGGCAATCGCACGAAGTCCGGGTGCACGACCTCGCCCGACCCTTCATACGTCTGGAGCGGGAGCGAGACGACGTCCGAGAAAGGGCGCGGGTTCGCGTACGCGCTCGCCTGCGCGACACGACCGCCCGCCGCGCGCACATCGAGCATGTGCATCCCCGTCACGGTGTCGAGCACCCAACGTGCGGCGACCTTCCCTTCGCCGTCCGTCACCGAATCCAACGGCAGTATGGAATCGTGCCCACTCGGCGACGGCGCCCACGAGACGCGCGCGCTCGGAATCGGCTGCTCGCGGCCATCGCGCACCTGAACCACCACGTGCTGCGGCAGTTCAGTCGCGGCGAGCGCGCTTTGCTGGTCGCCGGCCACGATCGAAAGCGTGGGTGGATCGGGGAGCGATACGTCGCCGCTACATCCACCCGCGGCGAGGAGCGCTGCCACGAGCGCGAGCCGGGAATGACGACTGGTCAGCGACATTGAAGTCTCAAGGATGGGCTCGCTGGACTATCAGTGCAAGCGCGCGCAGACTTCGCTGCCTCCAGCGCCAAACGAGGGAGCGATGATTCGCAAATTGAAAAGCGGGGAATACCGGTTGTACTCGCGCAAGAAGAATCCGAAGACCGGCAAGCGACGCAACCTCGGCACCTTCAAGACGCGCCAGGCGGCGCAAAAGCACGAGAAGGCCGTGCAGTTCTTCAAGCGCCAATAGTGACCGCGAAAAAGAGCAAAGCCACGAAGGGGGGAGCGGTGAAGAAGCCGCCGAAGCCCGCGTACTTCGCGCGGCCTGCGGATTTTCATGCGTGGCTCCTCGAGAATCACGAATCGGAGACCGAGCTCCTCGTCGGCTTTCATAAGAAGGATTCCCGCCGCGCCAGTATCTCCTGGCCAGAGTCGGTGGCGGAGGCGCTCCGCTTCGGCTGGATCGACGGAGTGCGTCGCCGCGTCGACGAGAACAGCTACTCCATTCGCTTCACTCCCCGAAAGGCGTCGAGCATTTGGAGCACGGTCAACACGAAAAAGATGAGCGAGCTCGTGGCGGACGGTCTCGTGCACCCCGCCGGGCTCCGCGCGTTCCAGCGCCGCAGCGCCGCGAGAAGCGATATCTACGCATACGAGAATCAGGAGTCGGCAGTGCTCGATGCGGAATCCGAGCGACGGTTCCGTCGGAATCGCGCCGCGTGGAAGTTTTTCGAGGGTTGCCCACCGTGGTACCGGCGCACCGCCATCTGGCGAATCATCAGTGCGAAGCGCCCCGAGACGCGGGCGAGGCGACTTGCGGAGCTGATCGACTGCTGCGCGGCAGCTACGAGCATTCCTACGTTGCGCCTCTCGAGTAGGCATAGCGGCGCTGATCGCGCGCAATTTCGACCTCGCTAAAAGCCGGCGCTCGTCGCGTTAGCTTTCAGGGATGCAGATGACCCACACGAAGGCACCTGAAGAGGGGAGCGACGACGCGCTCGTCACCCGCTTTCGCGCCGCGACGGAGATGCTCGAGGAGATCGCCCAGGATCGCGGCGTGCTCGCGCGCGTTTCCGCCGAGGACCGGAAGCGGCTCCTCGCTGCCGTGGGGATCGTCTTCAGCCCCGACATCAACGCGCGGCGCCGGCTCCGCAAGGAATCCGTCAAGCAGCAGAAGGCGTCCGTGGTGCGCCACGAGGATCGTGTCTACGCGGACACCGGCATTCGGAAGCTCCGCAAGGAGACCGTGTTCACCACGCCGAATTTCTTTCCACCCACGGGTCCCAACGATCCGGCGCTCGAGAGCGCCTCGAGTGCGGTGGAGCCCGGCGCCGGAGAGTTGAGCGAGTCGATTCACTGCTACGTGTGCAAGCAGCACTTCACGACGATTCACCACTTCTACGATCAGCTCTGCCCGTCGTGCGCGAAGATCAACTACGCGAAGCGAACGGAGCTCGCCGATCTGCGTGGGCGCGTCGCGCTCCTCACCGGTGGACGCGTGAAGATCGGCTACCAGGCCGGGCTCAAGCTGTTGCGCTCCGGCGCGCGCCTCATCGTGACGACGCGCTTCCCGCGAGACTCCGCCGCGCGCTACGCGAAGGAGCCAGATTTCGGGGACTGGGGCGATCGCCTCGAGATCTTCGGGCTCGATCTGCGGCACACGCCGAGCGTGGAGGCCTTCTGCCACGAGCTGCTGACGACCCGCGATCGCCTCGATTTCATCGTGAACAATGCGTGTCAGACCGTGCGGCGCCCTCCCGACTTCTACGAGCACATGATGGAAGGGGAGACGGCCTCCCTGCGGGATATGCCCGAGCACGCGCGCAAGCTCCTCGGTGCATACGAAGGGCTGCGCGGCTATCACATGCTTCCGGAGGCGGACGGTTCCTCGCTCGCGCCGGTGTCCCTCGACCGCCGCATTGCCGAGGTGGCCGGCCTCACGCACGCGGCGCAGCTTTCCCAGATCGCGCTGCTGCCCGAGGAACGGCAGGCGCAGAAGGATCTCTTCCCCAAGGGGCGTCTCGATCAGGATCTGCAGCAGGTCGATCTTCGCGGGAGAAATTCCTGGCGGCTGCTCATGGCCGAGGTGTCGAGCGTGGAGCTGCTGGAGGTGCAGCTGGTGAACGCGATCGCGCCCTTCGTCATCAACGCGCGTCTCAAGCCACTCATGTTGCGCACGCTCGATCGCGACAAGCACATCGTCAACGTCTCTGCGGTGGAGGGGCAATTCTACCGGCCGTTCAAGACGACGCGCCATCCGCACACGAACATGGCGAAGGCGGCGCTCAACATGATGACGCGAACGGCGGCGAAGGACTATTGGACCGACGGCATCCAAATGAACTCCGTCGACACCGGATGGGTGACGGATGAGGATCCGGTGGAGATCGCGGCCCGCAAGGTGGCGGAGCATCGCTTCCATCCGCCGCTCGACATCGTCGATGGCGCCGCGCGCATCGTCGATCCCATCATCGCGGGGATCAACAGCGGCGAGCACATGTGGGGGAAGTTTCTGAAGGACTACGTTCCGACGGACTGGTAGGCGGCGCGCATCGATGATCACGCCATGGTGAGGCAGAGATGAACGTGAAGCACGGATCGCTGATCGCAGTGGCGCTGCTGATCGGGTGCGTGGTAGTTCTCACCGAGCGGCGGGAGATCGTGTCGCGCGCGCCGGCGGGGCTCGCTCTCCAGGGACTTGCCGTGCTTCTCATGGTTTGGGCGCGCCTCACCTTCGGCCTGCGCAGCTTCCACGCCACCGCAAATCCGAGTGCGGGCGGCCTCGTCACCATCGGACCGTACAGGTACTGGCGGCATCCGATCTACGCGGCGGTGCTGCTCTTCATCTGGGCTGGAGTGCTCACGCAGGGCCGGGTGCCGACGAGTGTGGCGCTCGCACTCGCCGCGGCGGCGACGCTCATGACTGCGATCCGGATTCACGCCGAGGAACGGCTGCTGCTATCCACGATGCCGGAGTACGGGGCATACGCATCTCGAACCAAGCGCCTCGTTCCGTTCGTCTTCTAGCGCTCAACCGGCACGGAGGAGTCATCTGATGATCGCGCGCGCATGGCATGGTCGGGTCCCGGAGAGCAAGAGCGATGCGTACTACGCGTACCTGCTGCGCACCGGACTCGCCGACTACGCGTCCACTCCTGGAAATCGAGGCGTCTGGGTTTTTCGCCGCACGCACGATGGCGTGACCGAGTTTCTACTGACCACGATGTGGGAGTCGTGGGAGGCGATCCGGTCGTTCGCGGGCGACGAGCTGGAGAGCGCACGCTACTACGCGGAGGACGACCAGTATCTACTCGAGCGCGAGGAACTCGTCACACACTACGAAGTGCTCGCGGACTCGTGACGACCACTCTCTCCCAGGACCTCCCCCGGAGCGAGCGCATCCTCTGGTCGGCACGCCGTTGTTCAGCAACTCATTGAGGTGAAGTCATGGATTCAATCATGCGTCATACGCGGTTGGTCGTCACGATCGGGCTCTCGGCCGCGGGGTGCCGCGCGCCGGCGAAGGCAGTTGCGGACTCGACGGCCACGCCGGCAGCCGCCCACGTAGACTCGGCACCCCCACCCATTGCGCCGGCTGTGCTTCCTGCGCCAGCGTCGACGCACGGCGCGAGGATCTCGTGGGCGGTCACGGACTCTGGCGCCGGCGCCCTCCGCATCGGAATGACGCGCGACCAGCTGGCGCTCGACCTGCACGCACCCGTTCCCAAGCACACGCGCGCCGATAGCGGATGCGCCTACCTCGCCATTGCGGGAATTCCCGCGGGGATGCGCACGATGTGGGTGGCGGCGACGCTCGCGCGCATCGACATCGGCGCGCCGAAGCTGGCCACCGATCGTGGCGCCAAAATCGGCGACAAGGAGGCGAAGATCGAGACGCTCTACCGCGGCCGCGTCACCGCCATGCCGGCCAAGTACGATCCGCACGGGAAGTATCTCGTCGTTCGCCCCGTGCCCACCGCCGACTCTTCGCACCGCATCGTATTCGAGACCGACAGCAGCAGGAAGGTCACTCGCTTTCGCGTGGGGCGCGAACCGGAGGTCGAGTGGGTGGAGGGGTGCAGCTAGCGCGCGCTACGATCCGCGCGGCTTCCAGCGAAAGCGCACTAGGGAGACGCGTCCGCCGTCCTCGAACATGATTCCTTCGCGCTCGAGGAGCTGCTGTTGCACGATCGTGCTCCCCGCTCCCGCGCTGCGCGGGCTCACGCGCCCCTGCGCATTGATCACACGGTGCCACGGAACGGCGCTGCTCGTCGGAATCGCCGCCATCGCGTACCCTACCTGCCGCGCATGTCCGCTCAGGCCGGCGAGCTCCGCGATCTGCCCATAGGTCGCCACCTTCCCGCGCGGTACGCGCCGCACTACCGCGTAGATGCGCTCGTAGCTCGAGGCGGGCTTCGAGCTGCCGGCGTTCTTTTTTTTCGCGCGTCGAGCCTTCATTGCAGCTCCCGCCCGGGAGATCGGCACGTGAGCAGCGCAAAATACTCACCGCTACATTCCGGCGTCACCACTCGTCGGAGTACCCTCGATGCTCGTTCAGCGGTTCATGGAGCTCACCGCGCTCGTGCTGGGCGCCTCGGCGCTCGCGCTCATCTTCGCGCCCGAGCTCGCGCTCGCACGATTCGCGATCGAGCCAACGCCGGCAGCGATTCCGCTCGCGGAGCTCTATGGCGCGGCACTCTTCGGCCTCGCCCTTACTTCCTGGATCGCGCGCACCATGCTGCTCGGAGGGATCTACGGCAAGGCCATCGTGACAGGCGGATTTGGCCATTCCCTCGTGGGAGCGCTCGCGCTCGTGCACGCGTTGCGCGCGTCGAGCGACAACCCCTTTCTCTGGGGCGCGTTCGCACTCTACGCGCTGCTCGCGCTCGCTTTCGGAACGCTGATGTTCGGCCCGGGGCCCAAAGCCCCCGCCTGACGGCCCTCACTTCGAGCGGGGCTCCTTCTTCCGTTCATTCCCTGTAGTCTTCGACGGCACCCACGCTCATGGAGAAGTTCAATGGTATCGCACTTCCCGCACGCACTGTTCGCCGCACTCTTTGCCACCACGCTCATGCTCACGGACGTGCGCGCACAGGGCGCGACCGCCCACATCTCGCAGCAGGAAGTCGAATTCCGCCAGGGGCTCACTCCCGAGTCGTGGTCCAAAAACACCGACGGGATGCCCAAGTGCGCGGTCGGGAGTACTGGTGCGGACCTCGTCGAGCAGAAGTGGATGACCGATTCGCTCGCGGGGACGGTCTCCCTGCCCAAGGACTTTCACGAGGAGCCTGTGAGCGCCGGCGCCGATGGGAAGCGCTGGATCGGCGCGGACTCCACGAGCATCGAGATTCACGGCACGCACGCGCTCTATCGCGGCACCATGGGGATGGGCGGCATGGACATTGGCCGCCCGCTCGGCACCACCTCCTGCGCGCTCGCGTTGGCGGGGCGCGCCGCGCCCACGCACACGCTAATGCTCACCCGCCCGGTGCACGGCGACACCCTCTACGTCGACACCCCCAACACCGTCGTTCGAAATGGCGTGGGTCTTCAGTTCATCGTGCTCACGAACTCACCGGCACGCGAAGCGAGGCTCCTCGCGGTGGTGCAAACGCTCAAGCTGTCCCCCGCAAAGGCGCCGTAGCCGCTACCGGAGAGGCGACGGATGCTCAACGAACGCAGAACCGTGTCTCGCAAGACGCCGCTCGACGGCAAGCTCGAGATCTCGGCGGGCACCGCCGCCAGCCTCCGTACGATCGGCGAGTCATTCCTGCTGCGTACCGCGAATGGCGAGGGGCGCGCGCGGCTGCACGAGATGTCGTGCACGTGCACGAAGGGCGCGTCAACGGGCCAGCATCGGCATCACTTCATTGAGAGCGAGCTTCTGCGCGCGCTCGAGCCGAACTCCGAAGTGCGCGTCGAGATCGACGACGCGCGAGGCGGGATCTCGATCGACTCGGTGTAACCCGGCAGCCAACTTTCGCCAGAGGCAGCGACGGCTAGACGCTCACCCCTCGGCGCGCCGCGATCGTCTCCACCGCGGCGAACAGCTGATCGAACGAATCCACCACGAAGAGGACATCCTGCATCCGATCGATCTCGTAGTTCTGCGCAATTACCGCGTCGAGATCGAACGGCCGTCGATCGCAATTCGGTCCGAGTGCATTCGCCGCGTCCCCGTGCGACGAGATTAGCCCGCTCCCGTAGACCTTCGTGCGCCCCGACTCCTTGATCAGCCCGAATTCGACGGTGAACCAGAACAGCCGCGCCATCTCCTCGGTCTCTTTTTCGCCGGGCGACACGGCCGCGAGCGCGCCGAAATGCTGGAGGAAATCCGCGAATACGGGATCCGCATGGAGCGGCACGTGCCCGAACACATCGTGGAAGATGTCCGGCTCGGGGAGATAATCGAGCTTCGCACGAGGACGCACCGTGAGCGTCGTTGGGAAGCGCCTGGCCGCGAGACAGCGGAAGAACACGACGGGGGGCATGAAGCCACCTACACCTACCGCCGCCCACTTGGTGCGAGCGGCGAGTCGTCGGTTCACGTCCTCGAGATCCGGAAGGCGATCAGGCTCGAGACCGATCAGCTTCGCGCCACTCAGGTAGATCGCGCTTCCGCTTTCCCGCAACGCGTCCATGCGGCGCGAGTACAGCATCCGCCACGTCTCGTGATCCTCGGGCGTGTACTGCGAATAATCCTGTGTCAGGAACTCGGGAAGTCCGGACACGGCGTCGATCGCCACGCCACCCATGGTCGTCGAATGCGAATCACTCACGTGCGCCTCCAGAATGCCGGTTGCGAGCAGCGCTGCACCCCAAAAGTAGCGTGGGGGTAACGACTTCGCTGCCACACTCCAAGGACGACGCACCATGCCGTCCGAGCACAATGGCAGGGGAGCGCACACCCGCCACCGAGAGTGGCCCTTTAGTAGAACAGCTCGTAACCGAGCCGCACCGCGCGCCCCGGCTGCGGGATGAAGTCCTTCACGACGGACAGATTGTCGCGATAGACCTGATCGAACACGTTGTCGACGTACAATCGCACGTCGTGGACGAAGGAGCCGTTTGCGATACGCACGCCGACGCCCAGATTCGTGATCGCGTAGCCCGCCGTGGGCGTGTCGCCATCGCCCAGGCGGTTCTGTCGCGCCGCCACACGCTCCTCGAGCATCCCCATGAAGCGCTGCCGCTGATACGTCGCGCGAACGAGCCCGCGGAGGGGCGGAGTGAACGGCAGCGGCTGGCCGAGCTGCGTGTCCTGCGCGTTCACGTAGTCCGTGCTCACGCGGAGCGCCAGCGACTGCACTGGCACGAGCGTCACACTCGCCTCGAAGCCGAACAGCCGCGCATTCGTCGGCGCGAACTGACGGACGGGAAATTCCTGGATCGTGTCTCCGCGCAGAAAGCCGAAGATGTAGCTGTGGATGTAGTTCAGATACGGCGACAGATCGAACGACAGCTTCCCGTACTTCCCACGCAGCGACGCATCGATGCCGTAGCCGGTCTCCGGCTTCAACGAGGCGTCTCCCACGGAATAGGTGCCGCTCGCCGCGTCGAGCCCGTTCGCGAACAGCTCCTGCACCGTGGGCGCCCGAAACGATCGCGCCGCGCTGAACGATGCGAACAGATGCGAGTTCAGCTGGTGCACGGCGCCGAGCGACGCGGTGACCGCATTCGAGTTGCGCGACTCGTCCAGCGTCTGGAAGGCAGAGTCGGTCGATCCTGCGTATGGATGCGTGTGAATCCTGTTGTAGTCGTAGCGCAGCCCCGCCTGGATGCGCGTGCGCTCCGTCGCAATGAGCTCCTCATACGCGTACCCCGCGAGCCCGGTCGTCGACGAGTTCGGGCCGAGTGGCTGGTCGCCCGAGATCCTGAGATTCTCGAAGTTCGACCACAATCCGAGCGTGCCGTGCAGACGTCCCCACGGCCGCTGCTGCAACTGCACGATCGCGTTCACCGACCGCTTGCGAAAGTGATTCGCCTGCGGATCGAACACGCCCGATGAGTCCTGCGCGGTCGGAAACTCGGACTGATTGTAGTCGTTGTATGCCGCCGTGACTCGCAGCTGATCGAGCGCCGTGCCGCTCACATTGAACAGGCTGCGAAGCTCGAGCGTAGTGCGCCCCTGCGTGATGCGCGACGTCGACGGCGGAAAATTTTCGAAGTCTTCATCCGGCGGAGCACCCGTGATTCCATAGTTCGTCTCGAAGTGCTTGCCGCCGACGCCGATCGTTCCGAAGGGCGCCTGATACGTATAGCCCGCCCCCGCTTCCCACTTGCGATCGAAGCTCTGCGGCATCCGATCCAGCTGATACTCCTTCCCGGTTCCGGGGTCCGTGTAGCCTCGTCCAGGGATGCGGACGTCCTCGCCGTGCACGCCGCCAGCGGAGACCTTGAGCGCCTGGTGCCCGTCGCTGAAGACGTTGTCGAAATATCCCGCCACCTGGTTGGCGCCCGTGCTCCCCTCCGCCGAGAGCGTTCCAGACAGTCGGCGATCGGTCACGTCCGGCACGATGTCCGTGATCACGTTGACGATACCGCCGATCGTGCTCGGTCCATAGAGAATCGTCGCCGGTCCACGCACGACGTCGATCTGCGAAACCTCCATAGCGAAAATGGGAGTGGCGTGCGCGGGATCGTACGTCGCGATGTCGCCCATGCGAAGCCCGTCCTCGAGCACCAGAACTTCGTTGTCGCCGAGGCCGCGGAGGATCGGACGATTCGGCGCCGAGCCGAGCCCGCGCATCGCGACGCCTGGGAGATCGGAAATCTTTTCAGCGAATGATGTTCCGGGGCTCCCGAGCAGATCAGAACGGCCCTTCGACGTCGTCGACTGATATTGCTCACTGGTGAGCCCGGCGTTGGGCGACGCCGAGACGACGATCTCGTCGAGGCGGGTCGCCGACTCGCGCAGCGTCACCGTGACTGTCGTCGTGTCACCCGTGAGGCGAACGGTGTCCGTGACGGATGCGAAGCCCTGCGCCGCGACGAAGATCCGATATCTTCCGCTCGGCACGTCGCCGAAGGTGAAGCGCCCTCGGGCCCCGGTGCGCACAACGCGCTCGAGCTCGAGCAGCCGCACCGTCGCTCCGGCGACTGCTCCCCCCCGGGATGTCACCGATCCCGCGATCGTTTGCGCGCGGAGTGCACGGGCACTTGCGAGAATCGAGATGGCGGCGACCACGCGAATCTCTCGCCGCAAATCGATCGATGTCATGACCTAGAGTTGTTCATGGTGTGACGAGCACATCATCGAGTGGTGACTCCGGGGAGATAGCGCACTACGAGCTTCTGGGTGCTCTCGCTCTTGCCGACCTTGAGCACCACCGTGTATTCGCCTGCCGGCACCGGTTTGCCGCCGTCGCCGCCGTACTCGGTCCGAACGTCCTTCGTCGGATGCAAATCCCACGAGACGCGGTTGAGCCCTGCGACGGCGGGTGCAGTCAGATTCGCAACCGGCTGTCCCTGCGCATTCGTGATCGTGATCTTCACCGGCTCCGGGGCGAAGCCCTTCAGCCAAAACGTGAGAAGGGCGCCTTCCGCTGGATTATTCCCCCGATAGTTGTCATTTCCGTTCGAATCGACATACCCTGCGAGCGTGACGAAGCCGAGAGCGGGGCGCGGCGGAAATAGATATGCGGTTTGCGAACGCACGTCCGGAGTCAGTAGCTCGAGCGGGGTGACGTCGTCGAGCACGTAGAGGCTGCGACCATGCGTCGCGATCACGAGATCCCGGTCTCGCTCCTGCATCCGAATGTCGTCCACGGCCACCGTTGGCAGCTGCCCGACCTGGAACCAGCCACGCCCGCCGTTCACGGTCGTCCACAGTCCGAACTCGGTTCCAGCGAACAGCAGCTCGGGATTCTTCGAATCCTCGCGAATCACCTTCACCGGAGCATCCGCCGGAAGATTCGTGGCGATGCTCGTCCAGCTCTTGCCACCGTCGGCGGTGCGAAAGAGGAGCGGCGCGTAATTCCCCTCCCTGTGCGCATCCACCGCGATGTACGCCACCTGCACATCGGCCGCACTCGCAGCGATGCTGCTGATGCGGCTTCCCTTCGCCGCGGCGGGCACGTTCGCCGTGAGCTCCGTCCACGCGGCACCATCATTATCGGTATGCCACAGCTTTCCCTCGTCCGTTCCAACCCACAGCACACCGGCCTTCACCGGCGACTCCGCCAGCGAATACACCACGCCGAAATCCTCGGCGCCGCTCCCCACCGTGGACATCTTCTCGTAGCTCTTCGACGATAGATCCGGCGAGATCACCTTCCACCGCTCTCCGTGCTCGGTGAGCTTGAAGACGCGATTGCCAGCAGAGTAGAGCGTACCCTTGTCGTGCACGCTGGTTTCGAGCGGCGAGGTCCAGTGAAAACGGAACGCGGGCTGCCCTTCCGTTGGCTGCGGCCGAAGATCCTTGTCCTGTCCGCTCGTGAGATCGCGGCGAAAGAGAAAGCCCTGCTGCGATTCGGCGTAGACGAGATTCGAATCTTCGGCGTCGAACGCGCAATACGAGCCGTCGCCGCCACCGATCGCCTTCCAGTCCGCGTTGCGAATCCCCTCCTTGCTGCGCGTGTCGCTCGGGCCCACCCAGTTCTCGTTGTCCTGCAGCCCACCACAGATTCGGTACGGCACGGAGTTGTCCGTGCTGACCCGAAAATATTCTCCCGCCGCGAACCGGCTCAGGTGCGCCCACCCGGCGCCGCCGTCGTACGTCTCGTACAGGCCGCCATCGGTGCCGAGTAGCATGCGCTTCGGCGTGCGCGGATCGATCGCGAGCGCGTGGTTGTCCGAGTGCACCCCCTTGAAGAGGTCCTCGCGCCACGTCTTTCCCCCATCTTCGGAGACGTGGAGCATGAAACCGAGCACGTAGACGAGCTTGTCGTTCTGCGGATCGACGCGAATCTGGCTGAAGTAGAAAGGGCGCGGATCGAGCTTGCTCTGTCGCGTCCACGTGGCGCCCGCATCGTCGCTGCGAAACACGCCCCCCGCCTTGCTGTTCGGGTCCTCGAGATCGGACGTTCCTTCGGCATCGCTCTGCACCACGGCGTACACGACCTTCGGATTCTTCGCGTAGACGGAGAGCCCGATCCGCCCCGTCATGGTCGGGAGCCCTGCCGTCAGCTTCGCCCAGGTGATGCCACCGTCGGTGCTCTTGAAGATCCCACCGATGTCTTTCCCATCGGTCGCCGCCGCGCCGTATGAGAAGTCCCACGGTCGGCGACGTCGCCCATAGAGCGTCGCGTACAATACACTCGGATCGTTCGCATCGATGGCGAGGTCGCCGCACCCCGCGCGCATTTCGAACGGAGCCGGTGCGGAGAACGTCTTCTTCCACGTCTTGCCGCCGTCGGTCGTCTTGTAGATCCCGCGCTCACCCGGCTGCCACACATCACCCGGCGAACAGACCCACGCAGTCTGCGGATCCGTCGGGTGCACGATGATGCGCGCGATGGCGCGCGTCTTCTCGAGGCC
>JBBSEY010000030.1:0-21449 GCA_038239265.1 Gemmatimonadales bacterium
GCCGTCGCACCAACGCGCACGGCCTGTGTCACCCCAACCGTCATGCCGCGGTCCTTGAACGAGCCCGTGGGATTCATCCCCTCGTGCTTGACCTGGAGCGCGGGCACCCCTGCCCATGCTGCAATGTCCTTTCGCGCGATCAATGGCGTGTTGCCTTCGGGCCACGATACCGCAGCGCCGGCGCCGTTGGGGAGCACCAGGGGGGCGAAGCGCCATACCCCCGATCGCGCCGTCGATGTCCGAAAACGGTCAGCGAGTACCGCGCCGCGCTCCGCTGGCATCGTGTGCCGAAGCTCGAGAAGTCCACCGCAGTAGGGGCATTGAGGACTGGGATCGAGCTCGTCCAGCTCCCTCGCGCAGCGCAGGCAGCGTTGCACCGAGGGTCCCTCGGCGAGTGGCGTCTTTTGCATGTACAAGGAGGATACATGGCGCCTGGGGGCATTGAAAGTGCGCAGGCAACACCGTGTTCTGTGCGGGGTCTCAGTGAACACGCCTCGCGGCGATTCCCCCGGCGCCCTTTCCGCGCTACACTGCTGCAGCGATTTCGACGTCACGATTGACTCCCGAGGACCGATGACGCGCGTCCGTGTTTCCGTGCTGGTTGCCGTCGTTGCAGCCGTCGTGCTGGTGCCGCTGGCAACCGGTGGCTTCAAGATCGAGCGTCGCTCGACGCGCGACAGCGCGCGGCTGTTCGATCAGGTGCTGTCGCTGGTCTCCGATCGATTCGTGGACACGGTGGCGAACGCGGAGCTGTACGAGAAGGCGGCGCGCGGCCTCGTGCGCGAGATCAATGACCCGTATGCGGCGCTGTACTCGCCGAAACAGCTCGCGGAGTTCACCGCGAGCACCGGCGGGCGCTACGCGGGGCTCGGCATGCTCGTCGAGGATCAGCAGGGCGTCACCGTCGTGAGCCGGGTGTACCCCCACACGCCGGCCGAGGCTGGGGGCGTGCACGACGGCGATCACATCGTGGCCGTCGAGAGCCAGGCCGTCCACGGGTGGAAGCTTCCGCAGGTCACCGACGCGCTCAAGGGAAGTCCGGGTACGCAGGTGAACGTGACTTTTGCGCGCCCAGGCGTCACCGCGCCGCTCACGCTCAAGCTGACGCGCGCGGTGATCCACATTCCCGCGGTCCCGTACACGATGCTGCTCGACGGGAAGATCGGCTATCTGCCGCTGCTCCAGTTCAATGAGACGTCGGGGGACGAGTTCGAGCATGCGGTGCAGACGCTCACGCACGAAGGTGCGCGAGGCATCGTGATCGATCTTCGCGGCAACGGCGGCGGCATCGTCGATCAGGCGATCGACATCAGCAACCTGTTTCTGAAGGACGGCGCCGAGATCGCGACGGTTCGGGCGCGTTCCGGCGAGGTGCAACGCTATGCGGCGCGCGGAACCCCCGTTGCGCCGACGCTGCCGCTGGTCGTGCTCACCGATGGCTATACGGCGTCGGCGAGCGAGATCGTCGCGGGCGCGCTGCAGGATCACGACCGCGCACTCGTGGTCGGCACCACATCGTTCGGAAAGGGGCTCGTGCAGTCGCTGTTCACGCTGGACGGGGGATGGGCGCTCAAGCTCACGACCGCCAAGTGGTATACTCCGAGCGGGCGCTCGATTCAGAAGGAGCGCAAGGTGGTTGATGGGAAGCTGGTCGAGGAGCCGGATTCGCTCGAGACGGATACGGTCAAGAAAAATCGCCCGCAGTACATGAGTGATGCGGGGCGCGTGATCTACGGCGGCGGCGCCATTACGCCGGACGTGGTCGTGCAGCCGGACACGCTCGACGCGCCCGAGCAGCAGTTCCTGAAGGCGATCACGCCGAAGTCGCAGGAGTTTTACATCACGCTCTACAACTATGCCATGGAGCTGAAGGAGAAGGTCCGCCCCGATTTCATGGTGACGCCGCAGTGGCGCGAGGAGCTGTATCGGCGGCTCACCGCCGCCGGCGTCACGATCGATCCGAAGCTCTATGGTCAGGCGGCACCGGAAGTCGATCGAGTGCTCGGCGACCGCGTCGCGCGTTTTGCCTTCGGAGACTCGGTCGCCAAGCGTCGCGAGCTCTCGGACGACAGTCAGCTCGTGCGCGCCGTGGAGCTTCTGCGCAAGGGCAGCACGCAGCAGGATCTGTTCACGCTCGCGCAGCACGAACCGCCGAGCGGAACGCGGTGATCGAATAGCCCCGTCAGTCGTGCGCTCCCCGATCGCCATCGCCCTGCTCGTCTTCGCGCCTGCCGCCCTCTCGGGGCAGGCGCCGCGGACCATTGCGCGCTACGGCTTCGTGGATGGCGCCGTGGCGATCGATGTGCGGCCGGGCGGAATCATCGCGATCGCAGCGGCGCAGGGCGACAGCGCGGCCACCGTCGCCGTTCGCGCGAGCGACGCGAGCGCGTGGACGGATTCGACACGGCGCTTCGTGACGCGTGTCGCTCCGAAGAAGGCCACTGTGGTGGTGTTGCAGCGGAGCATGATGGAAGAGAGGGTTGATAGCGGTGCCGCGATAAGTTTCCTGCGCCGTGCGGCGTCGGATACGACGACGTTCGAGCTGCTCGTTTCGACGCGCAATTTCGGCAAGTTTTCGCTCTCGCTCGAGCGACGGGAAGCGGCGATGTTTTTCGCGGCGATGCGTCGCGCGGTGACCGCGACGCGACCTTCGGCGCCCTCGAAGAAGGGCGCCAAGGTGCACAAGCCCTAAAAAGATGGTGAGCGTAGCTATACGCAGTGACCTGCTCGGCCGGCTGGTGCCAACCGAGGGCTGATCAGCGGCGCCAACCGATCATGCGATCCGCTCGCCACTCCGACGGCTCCGCGCGATCGCTGTCGGCCGCGACGGCGGCAATGTCCGCCACGTCCGCGCGCACATCGGCGAGGATCGCAATCGGCGGAGTGTTGCCATCCGGCCGCTCGTGCAGCCAGTTCGAGAGGACGATCACGTAGAGCCCGCGATCGGGATCGATCCAGAGCGACGTCCCGGTGAAGCCGGTGTGGCCGTACGCGCGCTCGCTCATGTGCTGTCCGCAGCTCGCGCCGCCGGCGCACGTGTCCCAGCCGAGGGCGCGCCATCCGGACGAGCGATGGGTGAAGAGTGCGACGGTGGAATCCGCAACGATGCGTTTTCCGTCGAGCGTGCCACCGTCCAGCAGCATTCGTGCGAAGCGTGAGAGATCGGACGCCGTCGAGAAGAGCCCGGCGTGTCCGGCAACGCCGCCCAGCGCGGAGGCGTCACCATCGTGCACGCGCCCCTTGAGCGGCCCGCGCACGTTGTGCAGCACCGTGGGCGCTGCGCGCGCGCGGAGGGCGGCCGTTGGTACGAACATCGTGCTCGTCATGCCGAGCGGTGCGAAGATGCGGCGATGCACGAAGCGGTCGAGCGGCTCGTGCGCGATCGCTTCGACGACGAAGCCCAGGATGTCCATGCCGACGTCCGAGTACTGTTGCACGCTCCCGGGCGCGTGTTCGAGGGATGTCGCGAGTACGAGGCGCCGGGCTTCCGCCGGCGAGTGCGCGTAGTGCGAGAGGTTGCGCCCCGCGGGAAGACCGGAGCGGTGCTCGAGTAGCTCGCGAATAGTGACAAGCGACTTAGCCCCGCGCGCGAACGCCGGCAGATAGCGCGCGACCGGCGCGTCGAGCGCGACGCGGTGTTCGTCGAACAGCACCATCACTGCCGACGTGGTCGCCACCACCTTGGTGAGCGATGCGAGGTCGTAGAGCGTACGCTCCGGCGAAACGTGCGCCGAGGCGGGCGAGTAGTCCAGCATGCCGTACCCCTTCGAGAGCACAGTTGCATCACGCCGCCCGATGATCACGGCGGCGCCTGGAAAGCCCGCAGCGGCGACACCCCGCTCGACAACCCGATCCACCGCGGCCAGACGTGACTCCGACATGCCGAGGCTGTCTGACGCGCGTGCGGGGGGCGGGCATGGGGCGCCAATCGTACAGAGAAGGGCAACGATGGGGTGGAGCATCCTCGGGTGACGAGCGCGCGCGGAGCGGCGCAACGGGCGCCACCATTCGTTACGGTTGCTTGTACAGCACTCCCTCTTTCATTACGAGCGTCACCGAACGAAGGGCGTGAATGTCCTTCGCCGGATCGCCCGCAACGGCGATGAGATCCGCCAGGAGTCCGGGCTTCACGGCGCCGATCAGCCGATCGAGGTGCAGCACCTTCGCGTCGACGCTGGTGGCGGCGCGCAGCGCAGCGATCGGCGACATTCCGTAATCGACGAGCAGCTCGAGCTCGCGTGCGTTGTCGCCGTGCGTGAACACGCCGACGTCGCTGCCGTTGCAGATGGTGACCCCCGATGACAAGGCGAGCGCGAACGTTGCCCGGCGATGCTTGATCATCTCGGGCTCTGGGCCCACGCCTTTCTTCCAGCCGCGATATTGCGCGATCGCGTCGCCAGCTGCGAGCGTGGGGCAGAGTGCGACACCCTTCTCCTTCATGAGCTGCAGCGTCGCGAGCGATGCATCGTCGGCGTGCTCGACCGTCTCGACGCCGGCGATCACGGCGCGACGGATCGCCGCATCACTGTAGGCGTGTACGGCGACCGCTCGTCCGCTCGCTCGCGCGGTCTGCACGATGAGGTTGACCTCCTCCTGCGAGAAGGTGGGACGCGTCTCCCCGTTCGGTCCCCACCGATAGTCGCCGTAGATCTTGATCCAGTCCGCTCCCTTCGAGATCTGGCTGCGCACGGTGCGGGTGAGCGCATCGACGCCGTCCGCCTCCTCTGCGCCCTGCGGTACTGTCCAGCGCGGATCGAAGCCCTTGGGGCCGTATGCGCCCGTGGCGACGATCGCCCGCGTGACGACGAGCATGCGAGGGCCGGGAATGATCCCCTGCTCGATCGCCTGCTTGAGGCCGACATCCGACTCTCCGGCGCCCTCGGTGCCGAGATCGCGGATGGTCGTGAAGCCCGCGAGCAGCGTGTTGCGCACGTGATTCGTGGCACGCGCAACGCGAAGCGCGAGCGGCTCGTGGAGCACCTGATCGTCCCACGGCGTCTCGTTGTACGGATGCAGAAAGACGTGCGAGTGCGCATCGATGAGCCCCGGCAGCACGGTCGCGCCCGCGAGCTCGATGCGCGTCGCATCCGGCGGCGCATGCACGGATGCCGCGGGGCCTGTGGCGACGATGCTGTCCCCCTGCACGAGCACGACCCATCCATCGTGCATCGCGGTGCCATCGAAGACGCGCGCCGGGACGAGGAGCGTCGAGCGCTGCGCGGCGAGTGCAAGCGGAGCGAAGAGGAGCAACAGCAGCAAACGCAGGTGACGCATCGTCTCTCAGGGAGGAGGAAGCTCCATCTTATCCCTTGCACACTCGCGAATCCACCCGCACGAGCTCGTTACTTCGCAATCGTTCGCGTCGATTTAGATTCCCTGCGTGACAAACGCCGCGATTCGCACCGAGCATCTGCGCAAGGTCTACACGACGACGCCCCCCAAAACCGGTCGAGGAGCGCCGGGCATCGCGCCCGATACGTCTCGCGCGGCCGGAGATCGCCGCGCCGGCACCGAGGTGGTGGCGCTCGAGTCGCTCGACCTCGAGGTGGAGTCCGGCGAATTCTTCGGACTGCTCGGCCCCAACGGCGCGGGAAAGACGACGACCATCGGCATTTGCACCACGCGTGTGGTGCCGACGTCCGGAACGGCGATCATCGAGGGCGCGGACGTGCGGACCCAGTCCACGCTCGTGCGGCAGCGCATCGGCGTCGTGCCGCAGCGCCCGAATCCCGACAGCAGCCTGAACGTGCGCGAGAATCTCGTCTTTCACGCGGCGTATTTCGGCATCGCACGCTCCGTCGCAAACGCGCGCGCGAAGGCGTTGCTCGAAACGCTCGGCATCGCCGAGAAGGCGGAAGCGAAGGTCGCGCAGCTTTCGGGCGGACAGCAGCAGCGGCTCATGATCGCGCGTGCGCTGATCCATGAGCCTCGCGTGATCTTCCTCGACGAGCCGACCGTCGGCCTGGATCCGCAGGCACGTCTCGATCTCTGGACGATTCTGCGCGAGCTCCACTCGCAGGGACGCACGATCGTGATGACGACGCACTACATGGAGGAGGCGGACCGCCTGTGCGACCGCCTCGCGATCGTCGACCAGGGGCGGCTCCTCGCGATCGACACCCCCGACGCGCTCAAGGCGCGCGCACCCGGGGGGACGATGATCGAGCTCGTGCTCGACGGCAGTGGCGAGCAGCTCATGGGGGACATTCGAAACGTCCCCGGCGTCTCCAGCGCGGAGGCGCGGTCCGCGCAGGGCGGCCACAGCGTGCGCGTCTACAGCGATCGCGGCGGGGAAGTCATCGCGGCGCTCGTCACGATCGCGACCGCGCACGCACGCGCGATCCGCGACATCCATCTGGCACCGCCGAGCCTCGAGACACTCTTCATCTCACTCACCGGGCGGCAGCTGACATGACCGGCACCCCCACCGACGTCGCGCAGCGCGCAACGGCCGGCCGCATTTTTCTCGCGCTTCTCCGGCGCGACATCAACGTGGCGCGCCGTGAGCTTCCGTACTTCCTGTTGCGAACGACGCTCCAGCCGCTCCTCTTCATCATCGTCTTCGGACTGCTCCTTCCGCGGATGGGATACGTCGGAGGCGCGTACAAGGCCGCGCTGCTACCGGGCGTGCTCGCGGTGAGCCTCGCGTTCTCGAGCGTGCAGTCGGTGGCGCTCCCGATGGTTGCCGATTTCGGGTGGACGCGCGAGATCGAGGACCGCCTCCTCGCGCCGGTGTCGATCGAGCTGATCGCGCTCGAGAAGATCGTCGCCGGCGTACTGCAAGGAGTGATCGCCGCGCTCTTCGTGTTGCCCATCGCGCGCCTCATCATGGGGCCGATCGACGGACTCACCGCCGCCCACTTCGCGCTCGTCCTGTTCATCGTCCTCCTGGGCGCCACCGCGTTCTCGGTGCTCGGGCTCCTCATGGGGACGCTCGTCAATCCGCAGCAGATCGGATTGATGTTCAGCGTCATCGTCGCGCCGATGATCTTCTTCGGCTGTGCCTATTATCCGTGGCAAAGTCTGTCGGTGTTCCCGGCGATGAAGTACGCGGTGCTGATCAATCCCCTCGTCTACGTGGCCGAAGGGATGCGCGGGGTGCTGACGCCCGGAATGCCGCACATGGATCTCCGCGCGGTGAGCGCCGCGCTCATCGTCATCATCGCGATCTTCTGGACGCTCGGCCTTCGCAGCTTCGTGAAGCGCGCGATGGGATGAGCGGGTGGGCGGCTCAGACCTTCTTTTCGGCCGCCGCGATGCCGAGCCAGCCATCCGGAACGTTGATCGCCTCGATTCCGCCCGCGGACAGGAGGCTCGAGGCAACCGCGGAGCGACTGCCGCGCTGGCAGTAGACGGCAATCGGTCGATCGCGCGGAAGCGTTGCGAGCGCGCGCGGCAGCTCTTCGAGGGGAATGTGGTGCGCCTCCCGATGGTGTCCGGCGTTCCACTCGCTCTTCGAACGCACGTCGACCAGCATCACCGCATTCGTCTCGACCTGCTCGACGAGCGTCTGCGGGGAAAACTGCCTGATGCGCCCCAGTGCCCGCCCACCATCGACCCACGCGATACACGCGTCTTCGCCGAAGATTCCGGCGACTCGATCGAGTCCGATGAGCGTGAGCGCGCGCGCGGCGGCGAGTGCCGTTTCCCGGTTGTCGGCGAGCAGATAGAGATCGTGGTCGTACGGGAGGAGCGACCCGGCGAGTGTCGTGAACGATCCGCCCCACGGAATGTTGAGCGTCCCCGGCACGTGCGCGCGCGCGAACCGCGCGGGCTCGCGCACGTCGATCACGAGCGCTCCGGCCAGCCCCAACTCCGCCAGCGAATCGGGCGGCGGAGTCGGAACATCCTCGCGCGCTCCGAGCACGGGTGGGCCGTCGCGGTTGATCCGCTTCATCACACCAAAGTACGCCGGAGGGTCGACCTGCCCTTCGAGCACCCGGTCCACGAAGCTGTCGACGTTGCGCTCCGAAAACGCCCAGTTCGACAGGCGCTCGTAGCCGACCGTCGACGACGGCATGTCCCCGAGCGACTTGCCGCACGCACTGCCGGCGCCATGCGCGGGCCAGATCTGCAGATAGTCCGGGAGCTTGCGAATGCGGCTGAGCGACAGGAAGAGCGAGCGCGCGCTCGCCTCCTTCGTACCCGTCTCGTTCGCCGCACGCTCGAGCAGATCGGGTCGTCCGACATCGCTCACGAACACGAAATCGCCGGTGAGGATCGCCACCGGCTCCTCCGACGTGTCGAGCGCCTTGACGACGAAAGACAGATGCTCGGGGGTGTGTCCCGGCGTGTGGCGCACGGTGAAGCGCACGTGGCCCACATCGAACATGTCGCCGTCGCGCAGCATCGTCGCGCCATCGGTCTCGGCGAACTCATAGCGCCAATTCGCCGGCCCCTCCGCCGAGAGCAGCAGCTGCGCCCCCGTGCGCGCCACGAGCTCGCGCGTGCCCGAGACGAAGTCCGCGTGGATGTGCGTCTCCGTGACGTGCGTGATGTTGAGCCCCGCCGCGACCGCCGCCTCGATGTAGAGATCGGGATCGCGGATCGGATCTACGACGATCGCCGAGCGCGTGGCACTGCACCCGATGAGATAGCTCACCTGCGCGAGCTGCTTTTCGTGAAAGCGACGCAGAATCATTCGGCCTTCCGTCCGGCGTGGCGTGTGACATAGTCGAGCGCGAGTGCGGCGTAGTCGGGGGAACGAAGCCCAATGTCGACGGCGAGCCGCTGCGCTTCCTCGATCGGCATATGCTCGTCGAGTGCCAGATAAGGGAGGAGCAGGGCACCAACGCGATTCGCAGACTGGCAGTGTACCAGAACTGGACGATTGAGAGGGTCGCGAAGAAAGTCTCGCAGCGCGTCGAACTGCCGGTCGCCGAGCGAATCGTGGCCGACGGGGAGCGGGAGGTAGCGAAGGCCGGCGCGCGCGATCTCGCGTACCTCGTCGTGTCCGCGCGGCTCGCCTGCCTCGCGGAGATCGACGACCGACCGGAACCCCGCAGCAGCGAGAGCACCCCACGCGGTGGCGTCCGGCTGTCCCGCCGTGGCTATTCCGGGCAGCGGACACCTCCCGTACGGGATAGCTCCGACGATCCTGCGGATCGCGCTCTCATCGATTGGCGTGGAGTCACTAGCCATGCACTCAAGATGCCACGATTGGTCGCTCATGTGAACCGTGTCGTTGTAGGAGCGGAGACAGCGGTTCATCTTGGCGCCATGAATAGCGCAGCACGTCGTTTCGCTCGATGGACGCTGATCGGCTGCGTGGCTATCCTGTGGGCGCCGATGCTCGATGCGCAACAGTCGACGCTACCGCATCTGCGCTGGCGCACGCTCGACACGCGCTACTTTCGCGTCATCTACACGGAAGACGCGGGGAGCTGGACGCGCGACGTGGCCTCGCGCATCGATGCGGCGCACGATGCGGTCGCGGCGCTCGTGGGGAGTGCGCCGTCGGAGCGGGTGACGGTTGTGATCGAGGATCCGAACAACGTTTCGAACGGCTTTGCGCTCCCGCTCCTCGACCATCCACTCATTTTCCTCTGGCCCACGCCGCCCGACCCCGCGTCGCCCATTGGCAACGGCTCGTGGGGCGATCAGCTCTCCGTGCACGAGTTCGCGCACATAGCGCATCTCACACGCCAGTCGAGAAATCCCGGCGTGCGCCGCCTCACCAGCCTGCTGCCGGTGAAGTTCGGGCCGATCGCGCTCCACGCGCCGCGGTGGGTGACGGAAGGCTATGCGACGTTCGTCGAGGGGCGCATTGTGCGGGGGATGGGCCGTCCCGCCGGCGTGTGGCGGCCGGCGGTGTTGCGACAGTGGGCAATCGAGGGACAGCTCCCGACGTACGCGGCGCTCGACGGATCGCCGCGCTTCGAGGGTGGCGACATGGCGTATCTCGCCGGCTCCGCTTTTCTCGAGTGGCTCGCCGCACGAGACGGCGACTCGAGCGTCGTGCACCTCTGGCGGCGCATGACCGCGCGCGTGCCGCGCTCCTTCGACGACGCATTCATGGGCGTGTATGGCGCGCCACCCGATGAGCTGTACGGCCGCTTCGTCGCGCGGCTCACCCACGACGCGCTCGACGCGCTCGATGCGAGGGACGGACAGGGGGGCGTGCGTCGCCGCGCGCTGCTCGCGTCGCGCGCCGACACGCTTCCGGTCAACGGCGAGGGAGAGCTGGTGCAGCGCATGCACTGGGCGACCGGTGCGCCCGCGCTCTCACGCGACGATTCGCTGGTCGCGCTCGTGCTCTCCGATCCTCGGCGCTCGCCGCGCATCGTGATGCTGGATCTGAATCGCCGAGCGCCCGACAGCGCGGCGCGCAATCGTGCGGCGCGCGCGCGAGCAATGGATCCCGAGGACGTCCCCGCCATCGACTCGCGCCCCCCCGCCCTCGAAGTGGTCGCAACGCTCGGCGCGCGGGGCGGCATGTCGTTCGCCGAGCCGCGCTTCTTCGCGGATGGAGAGCGCATTCTGGTGACGGCGCTCGCCGCTCGCGGCGATGGCGTACTGCGGCGCGATCTCTTCGTGTGGCGCTGGCGAAGCGGCGACCTGCATCGCGTCACGCACGGCGCGGGGATCCGTCACGCCGACGTATCCCCCGATGGCCTCACGGCGGTCGCTGATCGATGCGTGGGCGGGCGCTGCGGACTCGTCCGCGTCGATCTCACCACGGGGGGGATCGTGACGCTCGCCGCGGGCGATCGCACACACGTCTACGATCGGCCGCGATTGTCACGCGACGGGCTTACGATCGCCTTCGCCGTACAGCGCGATGGCGTGTGGCACGTCGCGACGATGTCTGCCGCGGGCGGGGACGCGCGCGACGCGAGCGGCGAAGCGACGAGCGCATATGCGCCCGCATTCACGCGCGGCGGTTCGGAACTCGTGTATGTGAGTGAGCAGGGCGGCGTTCCGAACATCGCGCGAGTCGATCGTGCGACCGGAGCGTCGGTTGCGCTGACGAACGTCAGCGGCGCGGTACTCGATCCGGATGTGAGCGAAGGTGGCTGGGTCTACTTTCTCAGGCTTCACGCGCGCGGGCTCGATCTGGCGCGCGTGCGACTGGGCTCCGCGGCGCCGCGCGCGGACGGCGCACGCGCGCGCTTTCCGTGGGTGATCGATCAGCCAGTGGTCGCTGCGCTCGACTCGCTCGACTCCGCTCCCCTCGCGCGTGATCGCTCGTACGGGCTCGGCCCCCGCGCGCAGCGGGTGCTCGTCTCGGGAAGCTGGGCGCGCGAGGGAAAGTCCGCGGGGCTCGCCTACGCGGGCACAGATCCCGTCGGGACGCTCACCTGGCTCGTGCAAGGCGCGTGGGGAGATCACGCGAGCTGGAGCGGCGTGTCGATCGGCGCGGTCTTTCGCGGGAGACGTCCGCTGTTCGGCGCCGAGGCGTTCGCGATCGAGAACCAGCCGTCGAGGCAGCACGATTTCGCCGTGCCGTCCGTTCTCGATGCGCGCTATCGCGGGGTGTCGTTGTGGTCGGCGCTCGAACGCGACATGCAATCGCACGACTTTTCCGTACGCGGGCTCGCGTCGCTGGGGGCTTTCGATCCGACGCGGCTGCCGTCGCAGCGCCGCATGCTCGCACAGATCACCGTCGGCGGTGGAGCGCTGCAAACGCCGGGCGACTGGCGCGTGTCGGAGCACGCGTCGCTCGGGGACGCGGTCGGCAAGGTTGGAAACGAGAGCTGGTCGCGCCTCACGCTCACTGGCGCCGTCGCAGTGCGCGGAATGGGACGGGAGCTCGCCCTCGATGGCCTCTATGGCATCGTCTCGAGCGACGCGCCGCAGCTGGAGCGTTTCGCGCTGGGCGGGCTCGCGCCGGCACTCGTGGACTCGACGCTGCTCGCCCAGCGCGTCTCGATGCCCGTGCTCCCGATCGGAGTGGCGACCGGCTCGTCGATCGCGACGTTGCGCGCGTCACTCCCCGGTCCGATCTGGCGACCGTATTATTGGATCGGCAGTGCCAACGATCGGATCGGTGCGTGGAGTCAGGTTGTTGGACTGGAAGGGAGCTGGCACACCGATGGCGTATGGATCGTGCGACTGCCAGGCGCGACGCTGCTCGGCGGAATAGGCTATGCGGTGGCGGGACCGGTGCGCCATCACACGCAGGCATATTTTTCCATACGTTACCGTCCCTGATCGTGCGCGCGATCGCGCAGCCACTCCACCCTCGGGAGAAGTCCAAATGAAGGTCAGCGCAAATCAAGCTCACCGAATGGCGGGACTCGGTGCCTTTGCGATGGGGGCTGGTCTCATCGTGGCGTATGTCGTCTTCTGCTGGTTCGTAACGCCGCGCGGCGTCGGCATCGACCGCATCGAATCCACCGTTGCGCGCATCTCGGTGGGGGTCATCTTCGTGGCGCTCGTGGTCGTGCACGTCGTGTACGGCCGCATTCTGCTGTATGAGGCTCGGTCGGCGAACGCGAGCTAGCAGCGCTCAGCTCATCTGCGCGAAGCCGACCGTGTTGCCGCCGGGCTCCTTCACGTAGATCTCTGTGCTCCCGTAGAACGTCTCGTGACGAGCTTTCACGAGCGGGGCGCCGGCGATCGCGTGCTCGACCGCGTCGATCGATTCGACGGTGAAGAACAGCCCCACCGAATGTCCCGTGGCCTCTGCCTCCGTCATGATGCCATCGGCGAGCACGCTTTCCCTGCTCTGATACATGAGCTCGACAGAGCCGCGCTGAAGAATCACGAAGGTCAGTGATCCTTGAGGCCCCGGAACGCTGGCCGTCATTTCGAAGCCAAGTCGTTCGATCCAGAACGGGATGCAGGCGGCGACGCTTTCGACGACGAGTACGGGGGTCAGTTGACGAAGGGCGGGGAACGGCGCCGCGGCGGGTGATACGGAGTCGTTGGACATGGAGCGCGCTCTCTGAGAGGGATTGCGCGCAAAATTAGCTACCCGAACAAAGACCGCAAGAGGGGAAGAAGTCACCCACCTTCCTTGCCCGGATCTTGCCGTGCTCAGCCGGTTACAGCGGCCGCTCCTCCGCGTCTTATCGAAGGGAGGAGCAAATGAACGACACGATCGAAACTCGCTGGGAGCAGCAGAACGAAGCTGGTCGCCTGTCCTTCACCGATGGCGATTTCGCTCGCGCGGAGCAGTCGTTTCTCGCAGCGATTCGCGAGGCGACCCAGCTCGGCGCCGACAACGTGCGTCTCGCATCGAGTCTCAGCAATCTCGGGCAGCTCAAGTACAAGCAGAAGGATTTCGCGCAGGCGGAGGCTCTCTTTCATCGCGCGCTCGCCATTCGCGAGCGCGTGCTCGGCCCCGAGCATTTCGGCCTCGTCCAGAACATCAATAATCTCGCAGCGCTCCACTACGCGCGCGGCGAGCTGGATCAGGCGGAGCCGCTCTTTCAGCGTGCGCTCGGGATCAGCCAGCAGCATCTCGGTGAATCGCATCCGGACGTCGCCGTCACGCTCAACAATCTCGCGCGACTTTATTTTCGCCAGAATCAATACGCGTCCGCGGGTCCGCTGCTCGCCAGGTTGCTCTCGATCAAGGAGCAGGCGCTCGGCGCGAGTCACCCGGAGATCGCGGCGATCCTGACGAGCCTCGCGAAGGTGCGACTCCACGAGCGGGACTACGACGGGGGCGAGGCGTTCGCGCGTCGCGCGCTCGAGATTCGCGAGAAGCTGAAGCTCCCCAACGACCTCGCCGTCGCAACGGCGCTCGAGACGCTCGCCGAGATCAATGGCGCGCGCGGTCGCGTCGATGTGGAGATTCGCCATCGCGAGCGTGCGCTCGAGGTGCGCGAGGGCGCGATGGGCGCCGATCACCCGGTCGTCGCCGCCGCGCGCGCGACGCTGCAGCAGCGTCGCGCGGCAGCCGGACCGGCGACCGTTGCGGCGCAGCTCGTCGCGCAGCCGCTCGTCGCGCAGCCGCTCGTCGCGCAGCCGCTCGTCGCGCAGCCGCTCGTCGCGCAGCCGCCGGTTCTTGAGCCGCCCGTCGTGCAGCCGCCCCCGCCTGTTGTGGCACGCCCGGTCATCGAGCCACCCCCGGCGCCGCCGCAAGCGCCGCCTCCCGCAATGAGGCCGCCCGTCGCCGCGCCCCCCGAGTTCGTGATCTCGCCGCCGCCCGCGCGTACCACGCGTACGTCGTCGCTGCCGTACATCGAGGTCACCGAAGCCCCGACGACGTTCGAGCGCACGCGCCCGCCCGCCATGCCGCGCAACAGCGGCTCGAACGGCACGATCGCCATCCCGGCACGCAACGGGAACGGGAGCGGCTCGCACGGAGCGGCGGCATCGGACACCACCGAGTCGCCACTCGCGTTCCATCCGCACGCCGAGGCTCCCTCGCAGTCGCGCTACAACGTAGCGCCGCCCGTCGCGAGCACGCACCTCGACGTCGAGCAATCGCTCGCGCCGGATGCGCACGCACCGAGCCCGTTCACGAACTCGTTCGCTCGCCTGGTGGCGGAAACACCCTCCGGCCGAACCGAGATCGTGCAGGAGCCACCGCCGGCGACCACGCATCGCATCTCCGAGCCGCGCCCGGAGATCAGCCTCGACTGGCCGATCGAGCCGCGCCGCCCGTGGCTCAAGCTCTTCGCCGCTGTGCTCGTGCTAGGCGCCATCGCCGGCGGTGGATGGTATTTCCTGTCCCGCTACGAAGCGGCGTCCACTCCCGCGACCGCTGCGCCGAAACCGACGGCGAAGCCGCTGGTCGCCGCACCAACGGACACGCTGTTGGTCAAGCACGACTCAGTCCCTGCCGGTCCTCCTGCGAGCGTCGTGAAGCCCGGCGTCACGAGCGCGATCATTCCGACGTCGAAGGGTGACGGGTCTGCGGCGAAGGGAGATGCTCCGCCCGCGAAGCCCGGGACCTCCGCCGCGAAGCCCGAGGGCGCAGTCGTGAGGCCGGTGTTCGTGCCGAATGGTCCGGCAAGCACCTCTGGCGACGCTGGGCCGCCCTCCGATGCGAAGCACGCCGCGCACGTCGCAGCGGCGCCCGCGAGCGGAGCGCCGTCGGCGCCCGAAACACTCGTCTCCACTCCCGAGCTCCCCGCCTCCATCAAGGTCGACGCGATCACAAACATGATCGACGACAGTGCGCGCCATCGCGCTGACTCCGTGAGCGGCGCGATACAGCAGAAGCCTCCGACGTTCAAGCCCAAGACGTACAAGCCGCCGGCGTAAATTCCTGCGCCGCAAACCTTTCCTTACGCATCCCGGCATCTTACTGTAGCTGTAGATTGCTTACGACTTATCTGCCGGAGAAGCTATGGCGCGACAGACCGGGTCTACACGGCTGACGGGATCGCCGGGTGGCCAGGGCGGTGATGACGAGCTGCTGCGCGCGGTCAAGGAAGCGGCCGCCGCTGAGTACGAGATACTGGGCGAGATGGGGCGAGGGGAGCGGGGAAGCGTCATCTATCTCTCGCGCGAGCGCGCGACGGAGAAGCTCGTTGCCCTGAAGCTGCGCCCCGACGGCGCGGAGTTCGAGCTGAGTGTGGTGCGCGAGCTGGATGCATCCGTTCCAGCGATGGGCAACAAGTGCCCCGCCTGCAAAGTCGATCTCGTTGGCTGGGGCCGTTTCTGCAGTCACTGCGGAAAGGATCTCTCGGGGACGCGATCCGGTGAGGCATCGCGCGAAGAGCTGCTCAAAGCAGTCCAGGGTGCGGCCGAAGGGGAGTATGAGGTGCTCGGCGAGATGGAGCGCTCGGAGGGCGGCGGCGTCGTCTACTTCGCACGCGAGCTCAAGAGCGGACGTCTCGTCGCGCTCAGACTCACGCGCGAGCAGGAGAGTGATGGCAGCGAGTCGTACGCGCTCGGCGTAACGCAGGTGATCAAGCCGCTGGTCGCCTCACTCGGTGCAACCTACGCGTCGCCGACCTCGGTAATGGAGGCAGCCTCCGCGCCGCCGCCGCGCAACGCAGCACCCTCGACGCGCTCGCCGCAACCAGTGGCCAAGAGCCCGACTCCGCCGAGCGTGATCGTTCCCGACGAGACGCTCGAGGACGAAGCGGCTCCCGGACCAAAGAAGAAGCTGCCAATCATCCCCATGGCAGTCGTCGGCGCCTTGCTGCTCGTTGGAGGCGGATTTTTCATCTTCTCCGACTCCAACCGTGGCGCACCCGACGGCACGCAGGATCCGCCCGGAAGCGTCGTGGTGGCAGCGGCACCGCCGGCGACTGCGCCCCCACCGGTCGCCAGTATCCCGAAGGTCGACAGTGGGACCGTGTCGATCGGGTCGCTCCCCGCCGGGGCGCGCGTAACGCTGAACGGAAAGTCAATCACGGATCGGCAGCTGTCGTTGCTGCCGGGGAAATATCAGCTCGTCGCGACCGCGCCCGGTTTCAGGACGGAGACGAAGCGCGTGGAGGTCATCGCGGGGCAAACGTTCAGTTGGGCGCCGACGATGGAAGCGGCGAGAGTGGTTGCGAGCGCTCCCGCGGCAGTGGCCGCGAGCACGCCGCCAGCGGGGCCGCGGCCGACGTCCGCGCCAAATTGTCTCAACTCGTACAGCGACAAGAATTATGCGGCCGCGCTGCTCGCGTGCACGCGCGAGGCGAACGCGGGGAATCAGCAGGCGCAACGCAATCTCGCTGTGATCTACGATCAGGGGCTGGGGGTCAACAAGGATGCGGCGCAGGCGGCGCTCTGGTTTCGGAAAGCCGCTGAGACGGGAAATCGCGACGCGACGTTCCAGCTCGCGTCGATGTACGAGCAGGGGCGCGGCGTGCCGAGAGACCAGAAGCAGGCGCTCGACTGGTATCGCAAGGCGGCGCTCCTCGGCGACGCAGACTCGCAGGTGAAGCTCGGCCGAGCGTATCTCGAAGGGAAGGACATCGACAAGGACGAGGGGGAGGCGTCGGCGTGGTTCCAGCGCGCCTCTGACCAGGGCAACCTGTACGCGCTCAACCGCCTCGGCGCGATGTACGTCGACGGGAAGGGCGTGCACAAGGATGAGGCGAAGGGAGTGAAGCTCTTTCAGTTGGCTGCCGCGAAGGGCGATGCACAGGGAGAGTTCAACCTCGCCGCGATGTACGAGAAAGGGCGCGGTATTGCGAAGAGCGACTCGGCCGCGAACGACCTGTACGTGAAATCGGCGAAGCAGGGATATGCCGACGCGATCAAGGAAGCGAAGAAGCGCAATCTGAAGTTCTGAACCCGCGCCGCGCGGATCCCGCCGCAACACTTCGCGCGTCATCGCCCCAAGCCCACATCAATGCCAGCTTACGCGGTTGAGTTCACGACGGAGCGCGGGCTGCAGCGCACGCAGTTCACGCTCGATGACGACCGACCGCTCGGCCCGCAGGTGCGACAGATTCTCGAGGAGCTTCGCGGCACCGGCGTCATGATCTCCGGTGCGGCGGAGGACGAGCTCTCCGTCGTGTGGGGCGGTCGCGATCTCGACACGACGCAGGCGCCGCAGCAGCTGGGGATCAATCCGCAGCGCACCATCGAGCTGCACATGAAGCGCCGCGCGCGCGCCGTGAAGATCCCGGCAGTGGTGCCGTTCATGCCGAAGGGCGCGTATGCCGCCGCGGTGAGCGGAATGGCGGGGGCGCTCCTCGCCTGGCTCGTTTGCTCGACGATCACGGATCTCAGCGATGCGCTTCCGACGTACGCGCGGCTCGATCTCGCGGTGGGCGGGATGATCGGCGTCTTCGTCGGCGGCTTCATCGCGGGGAGCGATGCGCTTCGACGTCGCACGAGCATTGCGCTCGGCACGCTGTACGGCGTGCTTCTGGGCCTCGTGGGCGGCGTCGCGGGGGGCGCGGCGGGCGCGGGGCTGGGCGGTGTGCTCGCCCCGCGTCTCTCGCCGCCGGCGTTCGCCGCCGCGCGCATCGTCGCGTGGGCGGTGCTCGGCACAGCGCTCGGACTCACGCTCGGGATGCGCTGGTGGCAGGATGATGAGCGGCGAACCGTCGACGGCGCGGGCTACGGCGCGCTTGGCGGTATCGTCGCCGGGGTGCTGTATTCGCTTCCGGGTCCGTCGGAATTCTGGCAGGCGCTCGCGTTCGCCGTTCTCGGCGCCGCAGTCGGCGCGGGCGTATGCGGGCCATCGCTCAGACGATCGGTTGCGATTCTCGAGCTCGAGCGCGGGGCGAGCGGGCGCGTTGGGCTGACACGGCTGCGCGAGTGGGGGCTGTTGAATGGTGCGAGTGTGCCGCTCGAGCGGGACGGGACGACCGTGGCGTCGGTAGTGTGCGAGGCCTCGCGATGCCGCATCGTCCCGGCGGGGAGCGGCGTGCGCGTATCCGGGAAGTCCGTCTCCGCGCCGATCGAGCTCGTGAACGAGGATCGCATCGCGATCGGCGATGCGCAGTACCGATTCCGTCGACGCCGCCGGGTGAACGCATGAGGACCGCGCACGGCGCGCTGGTGGCGATGGTGGTTCTGGCGAGTGCCGGCGCGCGCGCGCAGGTCGCAGCCGCTACGTCGCCCGTGAGCATGGTGCGCTGCACCGAGAGCTCCGAGGTGCCCTGCCTCCGCGCAACGGTGCCGCTGCGTCCGGAAGAGGCGCGTGCGTCGAACGAAGCGGCGGCTGCGGCAGAATGGAAAGCGAGCATCGCGGGCCTGTCGCTGTCGGGCGGAATCGCGCGCTCGACGGCGACGATCGCACATCCCCTCACGCTCCTCGTGCTCGTCGACATCAGCGGGAGCATGAAGGGAGAAGGAATCGAGCTTACACGCTCGGCGCTCCGCACGTTCATCTCGGAGCTGCCGCGCGGATCGGTGCGCGTGGCCGTCGCGCCGTTCGCGAGCCGAAATCTCGCGCCGCGTATTCGCGCCGCGGTGTTTACGGATCCGCAGAGTGCACTCGCGCAGGTCGACGCGTTGCCGCAGCCCGAGGGGAACACCGGATTGTACAGCGCGGTGGAGATCGGGTCCGAGGTCGTGAAGGGCGCGCTCGCAGGTGCGCCACCGGATGCGTGGGGAGCGCTGCTCGTGATCACTGATGGCGTGAACGACGTGCGCGCGACGGATGACCCGGGGTTGCTTACGGGTGCTGCCGGTCGCGATGCGGCGGTGAATGCGGTCGCGAGCAGCGGCGCCTACGTGTGGCTCGTTGGGATTGGCTCCGCTCCCGACGGCGCGGATTTGCAGGCTCTTGCGGGCACCCACGGCGAGCGGTATTTAGTAGCCGAAGATCCGCTCTTGCTGCATCGGGTGTTTACGGGAATTCGCGACGCGCTATTTACAACGCGCGCTTTGACTTATCCCGCGCCGACGTGGGCACGCGCCCGGCTCGCGCGCGGCGCCTTTCCGCTCACGGTGAGCAGGGGCGATGGTCGTGGCTGTTGCGCTGCTGCGGTCGCGGGCCGATGGACGCCGCCGCTCTACGCATTGCCGGCATTCAGCGGGGTCGCTGATTCGGGAACGGCATCGGTGCAGGGGATCACCGCCTCTGCGCAGAAGCAGCCACGCGTCGACAGCAATGTCCTCGTGTTCGGCTTTTTTGCGCTTGTCGGGTTAGTGCTGTGGTTCGTGATGCCTGGAATGCTGTGGCCGGATGAGTCGGTCGCAATGGCGGGACCGGCGGCGCCGAAGCTTGCGAACAGCGTTGCGTCGCCTGCCGAGGCGCCGCGTGCTGCGGTCAAGCCCGCGGCTCCGCAGGCCGAGAGCGCGGGCGGTGGTGTACGTCGAGGGGTCACGGAAGTTCCGCCGCGCCGTCCTACCGACATTACGGCGTCAACCGCACGCCGTGCGGCGAAGTGATGGTGCAAGAGCGGGGCAGCGCCAGATCAGGGCTTTGTACCGGAAGTCGATCGTTCACGTTGTGGTGCGGTTCATCTCGAGGAGGAGTTAGATGCCAGTTGTGAAGGTTTCGCGGGCGGGTGTCCGCTCCGCGCCACGCGAGGTCCCGACGGATACGACTGCGACGGTGCTCCCGATGACGGTCGATCGCGTCGGGCAGGAGTGCCCCGAGGACGATCAGCCGACCAAGGTGAGCAGCCTGGCCGAGGCGTTCGAGAAGTTCAAGCCGAAGCTCGACTTCAAGACGACCGTAGGCGAGGAGGGAACCGAGTTCGTCGCCGAGCTCGAGTTCAAGAGTCTCAAGGATTTCGATCCAAAGAAGATCCGGTCTCGGGAGCCGGGAAAGCGAAACGACCTCGCGGATCTGCAGAGCCGCATCGATCTTCTCCATCGCATGCGCGAGCGCTTCGCCGTACTCTCGGTGAAGAAGGCGTGGGAGAACACCGATCAGCGCAAGGAGATCATCGACGCCGTCGCCGAATTCGAGCAGCAGCTCCGCAACATCGCGGGCAGCGAAGGAGCGGCATCATGAGCGAGGAAGTCAAGACGCGCACGACCTTCGACATCATCGGAAAGAAGGCGGCGGGGAAGGCGATCGAGGAAATTTTCAACGTCATCCACCCTGCGCCTCCCAAAACTTCGCTGGGCGAGATCTTCACCGCTGAATCGGCGCATCAGTTTCTCGATCGCGTCGCGAGCTTCTCGGCGCTGCTCTCGCAGGGCGACAGTCACGCGCAGGCGCTCAAGAAGCTCGACGCTGCCATCGCCGACATGGAGAAGGTGCGCGACGAGGTACTGAAGGCGGTCTACAAGCAGATTCGCCCGCTGGAGAAGAGCTACAAGCAGATCCAGCTCTTCTTCGAGAATTCGGAGGTGCGGGACAACGTGCAGCGTCCGCCTGTGGAGTTCTTCATCTTCAACGCGGACACCACGGCGATCAAGAACGACGTCGACAGCTCGACGATCGTGGCACTCGATGAGTTCGTGCAGGGGCGCAACGACAGCTTCAACTTTCGCCAGTTCATCTGCAATCTCGTCGTGCCGGGGTACGTGCCGGACGTCGTGCGCAAGCGGCTCGAGGATATCTCGAGCAAGTGGGGCATGCTCCTCATCGGCGATCTCAAGGATGAGAAGAGCTTTCGCTCGCTGAGCGATCAGTTCCGCACGGATGGCGGCGCGTACGAGTTCCTGAAGCGTCCGGAGGACAAGGCCGCGTCGGATGTCGTGATCGCGGGCTACGTGAAGCTCCGCGAGAAGCACTGGTTCGAGGAGCCGGATGGCGACTCGGAAGACGCCGACCTCTATTCGCCGGCGTCGATGCTCTTCGCGGGCTCGCTTGCGCGCGCTGATCGGACGACGGGGGGTGGCATCGCGCAGGGCCCCGTCGGGATGATCTTCGGCAAGATTCGCGGCGTGGAGAAGTCGCGCATCGAGCCGCGCATTTCGCAGATGGAGCACCTCTCGATGGAGCGCCAGGTCGTCTCGATCATCCGCAACGAGGACAACGACCTCTGTTTCGTCGGCAGCCGGTCACAGGCCGAGGATCCGAACGGCGTGCTCAAGTTCTTCACGTCGTATCGCGTGCTGCGCTATCTCGAGCGTCGCATCTCGGTGTATCTCCGCCGCGTCGCCGAACAGCGTCTCACGCGCGATCTGGTGAAGTCGCAGGTGCGCGATCCGATCGAGGAGTTCCTGCGCAGCGAGAAGCAGAAGGGCAC
>JBBSEY010000031.1:0-21209 GCA_038239265.1 Gemmatimonadales bacterium
CATCGTCGCGCCGACGGCGAAGAGAATGTTGGCGGTCTTGGACTGCCCGTATGCCAGCCATGGATCGTAGGCGCGAAAGGCGAAGTGAACGTCGTCGAACACCGCCGGTGACATGAGGTGCGCGCTCGAGCTCACGGCGATGATGCGCGCGCTGCCGGCGGCGGCCAGCGCGTCGTGCAGGCCGAGCGTCAGGGCGAAGTGGCCGAGATGATTGGTCGAGAACTGCATCTCGTAACCGTTCGCATCGCGCGACTCGGGGAGCGCCATGACGCCGGCATTGTTGATGAATATGTGCAGCGGCTCGTCCCACGCGTCGACGAAGGCCGCGATCGATGAGCGATCGGCGAGATCGAGATGCGCGACGTGCACGTTCGCGTTTCCGGTCGCGCCCGCGATCTCCGCAGCGACGACGCGACCCGCGTCGACGTTGCGCACCGCGAGCGTCACATCGGCGCCTATCGACGCGAGCGTACAGCCCCATTGCTGCCACCTTACGGCGGCCGGGCGCAATCGGTGCAGCTCTTTCTCAGAATGTGGCGCGAGCGGTGCTGCAGCGCGAAGGCGTCAACCCCCGGCTCGGCGAATAGCTCGCCGAACCATGAGTGCGCGGATTCGTCCGGTAAGCGGGCCCCCGCGACAGTGTACAGGAGGACGGAGCGAACTGCGCGACGACGGACGTACACGTGGTGTCGGGGCTGTAGGCGAGCGCGCGCGGGGCACCGTTCGTATTTCGCGTCGCCGAGAGCGTCGTCAGTTCGTGACGGGCACCGCGGTGTCCGATGACTTGAACACCTTGCCGTCCTTCATCACGAACTGGACGTGCTCGAGCTGCGTGACGTCCCTGGTCGGATCGCCGGACGTCGCGATCATGTCGGCGAGCTTTCCCTTTCTGATCGAGCCGACCTTGTCGAGCACGCCGATCAGCTCCGCGCCGCCCATCGTCGCCGCCTGGATGGCCTGCATCGGCGTCATCCCGTTCTTCACCATGTACGCGAACTCCTTGCCGGCGTCCTTGTAGGGGCACACGGGAACGTCGGTCGAGAACGCGATCTTCACCCCCGCGGCGACGGCCTTCCTGAATGCGTTGTAGTGAGTTTCCGCGATGCCCGTGTTGTGCTGGAGGAAGTCCGCCTGCTGATTCGGCTTGGCGATGATGCAGTCGTGAACGTCGAGAGTGGCCGAATAGAAGGTGCCGTGCTCCTTCATGAGACGAATGGCCTCGTCGTCCATGTAGGTTCCGTGCTCGATCGACGCTACACCAGCACGAATGGCATTCTTGATCCCCTCCGCGCCGTGCGCATGCGCGGCGACCTTGAGGCCGAAGCTGTGTGCCTCTTCGACGGCGGCCGTGAGCTCGGCCGGAGTGAACTCCTGCGACTTCGTGTTGCTTCCGTGTGTGAGCACCGCGCCAGTCGACAGCACCTTGATGACGTTGACCCCCTGCGCGGCGAGCAGTCGAACCTTCTGCCGAACCTCGTCCGGGCTGTTCGCCTCGCCGAGCTTCATGTCCCACGGGAGCTGCACGTCGGGGGAAATGCCCGTCATCGCGCCGGCGCCGCCGGTGATCGTGATGTACGCACCCGCGACGTACATGCGCGGGCCGGGGATGTCGCCGCGATTGATTGCATCGCGCAGCGCCACGTCGTTGAGCGCGCGATAGGTGCCGAGATCGCGGACGGTCGTGAAACCGGCCATGAGCGTGGTCCTGACGCTCGGGATGGCCGCGAGCGCGACCTCGGATGAGGTGTGAAAGAGCACCGCGCGGGGATCGCCGTTGTCTTCGGGGAGTACGCCGTCCGCCTCATGCGTGTGGCTGTCGATGAGCCCGGGCGTCACGGTCATGTTCGAGAGATCGATGACCTTCGCGCCCGAGGGGATTCGCACCGAGGGTCCGACGTCTTCGATTTTCCCATCGCGGATGAGAACGATCTGATTCGCGAGGACGACCCCCTTCTCCGTGTCGACCAGCTTTCCGGCCTTCACCGCGGTGACCTGCTGCGCTTGCAGCGAGGACGCGAGTAGAAGCAACGACGACGCGGCGAGCGAGCGAAGAGGGCACAGCATGCGATGCTCCGTGTGGGGTGTGGCTCGAGGCGCGGTAGCGGCCGGCGGTGGAATGCGGCTGGCCGACAGTGAGAATGTGGTGCGTCCCGAGCGGGAGCGCAAAGCAGCCCGACGTGCACTGGCTGGACGGGGAGTCGATCGCCTCCCTGCCGGCCAGCCGTGTGCGAGAAGTGTCATGGGTTCGCGCGCGAGAGGGGCACGCGATAGGTTGAGCCGCGATGCGCGCGCGCTCGCGTGCGCAGGTACCCGTGTGTGGAGGGTGGAGCGATGACGCGAGCGTCGTGGACAATAGCAACGATCGTTGCGTTCGGATCGATCGTTGCGAGGGCAAGCGCGCAGGATTCGGCGCCGTGCCCGCTACCAGCTGAGGCGAAGGGTATCCCGGCCGCGATCGACGCGGCCATTGGTGGGCGCGCCGACAAGGACCCCGCGTGTCTCCGCGCACTGTTTCTCCCCGAGGCGCGCTTCGTTCCGGTGCGCACCGATAGCACGGGGAAGCGCATCGCGAGGATTTATTCGGTGGACGACTACGTGGCGAACAAGGGGAAGATGGGCGCGGAGCTCCTCGATGAGCGGCAGGTGAAGTACGCGATCACCGAGTTCGGGAATCTCGCGCAACTGTGGAGCACGTACGTGTTGAAGGTGAACGGGAAGCAGCTCGCGCGCGGCGTGAACAGCATCCAGGCGGTGAGGACCGACGCGGGGTGGCGCGTGCTCGAAGTGTGCTGGCAGGCGGAGGAGAAGGAGTTGCCGCTGCCGACGGAGCTGCTGCCGGAGTAGCATGATCAAGGCGGCGCCATCCGCTCTTCCCCAGTGGTTCGATAGCGCAGCGCCTCCGCCACGTGCGGTGATTCCACGCCGCGCGAACTGTCGAGGTCCGCGATCGTGCGCGCGACGCGGAGCACGCGATGGTAGCCGCGCGCCGTGAGCCCGAGCCGCTCGGCCGCGCCCGTGAGCAGCGCGCGCGCGGGTGCGGAGAGCTCGCTCAGCGCCTGGAGCGCACGCGCGGAGACGTGCGCGTTCAGGGCGACTTCGCCGCCCTCGGCGTAGCGCGCGAGCTGGCGCGCACGCGCGCGCCCGACGCGTTCCCGCACGCTGGTGGAGCGCTCGCCTTCGCCACCTGCCGCGAGTGTCGAGAGGGCGAGCGCGCCCACCGGCACGTGCATGTCGACGCGGTCGCGCATGGGGCCCGACAGCCGCGCGCGGTATTTCGCGATATCGGCGGCGGCGCAGATGCACGCGTGCGCGCCGTCCCCCGCGTTCCCGCATGGACAGGGATTCATGGCGCCGACCAGCGTGAAGCGCGCGGGGAATGCGACCGCGAGCGCCGCGCGCGCAATCACCACGCGGCCATCTTCCATGGGCTGGCGCAGCGACTCGACGACGTGGCGCCGGAACTCGAGGAGCTCATCGAGAAAGAGAATTCCGTGGTGCGCGAGGCTCACTTCCCCAGGGCGCGGCGGATTTCCGCCACCAATGAGCCCGGCGTCCGAGATGGTGTGGTGCGGCGCGCGAAATGGCCGCGCGACGACGCGCGGATCGCCGGGGGCGAGCACACCGGCCACCGAATGGATGGCCGTCACGTCGAGCGCCTCGCTCTCCGAGAGTGTGGGCAAGATGCTCGGCAGCCGCCGCGCGAGCATCGTCTTCCCCGCGCCGGGTGGCCCGACCATCACGACGTTATGCCCCCCAGCCGCCGCGATCTCGAGCGCGCGCTTGGCGGTGCCCTGCCCGACCACGTCCGCGAAGTCGAGCGCATCGCCGGCGCGCGCGGGCGCGCGGGGCGAGGGCTCGGCGCGCGCCAACGCATCGCGACGCAGCGCGCCCACGAGCTCTCGCAGCGACTCCGGCGCCGCGAGTGCCGTCGCGCGAACCAGGGACGCCTCCGCGACATTCGCGGGCGGGAGCACCAGCGTGGGCGATGTCGCGTGCGCGGTGCGCTGCGCCACGCGCCGCGAGATGGGGAGCGCGCCCCGCATCGCGCGCAGCGTTCCATCGAGCCCGAGCTCCCCCACCGCGACGATTCGCTCGACCGACTCCGCGGGGAGCTGCCCCGTAGCCACGAGGATGCCGAGCGCGATGGGAAGGTCGAACGCGGTTCCTTCTTTGCGGCGATCGGCCGGGGCGAGATTTATCGTGAAGCGCTTCGGGGGCACCACGAACCCCGAGTTCACGAGCGCCGCGCCCACGCGCTCGCGACTCTCCTTCACCGCCCCCGCGGGAAGCCCGACGATGGTCCACTGCGGCAGCCCCTGCGCCGCGTCGACCTCGACCGTTACGTCGTAGGCCTCGATGCCGATGACGGCGGCGGAGTGAATGGCGGCGAGCACGGAGCGAGAGTGCCGTGATGCGAGAGGCAAGGCATCATCTCATTCACGCCCCCGGTCGCATCGCACGGCGGAGCTACTTCTTTGCCCGACGCGGCCGGCGAATCGCCCTCACCGTTCCGCTCTTCCCACCACCACCGTAAAAGAGGTCGGCTCCGTCGGACTCGAGCCCCGAGACGATCATCCCCGCCGGCATCTCGAGCTGCTCGAGCACTTCGCCCGTTCGTGGGTCTATGCGCCGCACCTCGCTCTCCTCGGCCTCCGAGGTGCCATGCCACAGCTCGCCGTCCACCCAGGTTACGCCGGTGACGAAGCGATTCGAATCGATCGTTCGAAGAACTGCCCCGGTCTCGGGATCGACCTGGTGAATCTTCCGCTCGCGATAGTGCCCCACCCACAGCGTTCCCTCAGCCCACGCCAACCCGGAGTCGCCACCGCCGCCCGGCGCAGGGATCGTCGCGAGCACACGCCCGCTTTGCGGGTCGATCTTCTGGATGCGATTCTCGGCGATCTGGAATAAATGCTTCCCATCGAATGCCGACCCGGCGTGCGCGGCGACGTCGATCGATCGCACGGTGTCTCCGCTCGCAGGATCGAGCGCGTTGAGCTTCGCTCCGGATGCGAACCAGACGTGCTGGCCATCGAAGGTGACTCCGCCCACTTGGTCAACGCCCGGAATGGGACCGTACTCGCGAACAATCTCTGCGTTTGATCGGCTCATGGACACATGTTAGCCGATCGGCAGCGCAGCGGGGAGTAACAAGATTGTCGTGAATCCGGGGAGCGGCGTCGTCATCCATTTACGCGCCCGCCCGCGTCCAAATGCCTGCACCTTCCCCGCCTCCGCCAGCGAATCGAGCGCACGCTGCACGGTGCGCTGGCTCGCGCCCAGCGCGAGCGCGAGCGCGGAGCTCGACCACGATTCCCCGTCCGCGAGAAACGCCAGCACGTCCCCGTGCTGCTCGTCCACGGGCCACGCCAGCACGACGACGGGCCGCGCGTGGCGGGGCTCGAGCACAAAGCCGCGCTTCGTCGCGCTCACCGCGGCCACCGTCCGGAGCGTGCGTCGAAGACGCCCGATCTCGACGCGCAATCGCGCGCGATGCGAGTCGTCGACGTGTTTCGCCCCGAACGCGCGCGCGAGAAGCACGTCCCGCGACACATCGGAGGGCCACGCTTCCCCGAGCGCGCGCGCGAGCGCGAAGAGCACCGGACGGCTCGCGAGCGACACCACGGTGCGCGTCACGCTCACCGCATGACGACATGCGTCGACGACGAGCTCCCGCGACGCATGCACCGCCTCGACCTCCTCGAGCAGAAGCAGTCGCTCCGCACCACTTTCGATCATGCGCGCGGCCGGGGTCTCGAGCACCCGCGACGCGCTCTCGACCTCCGCCGTCAACGCCGGAATTCCCGCGAGCCGTGCGGCGCGCTCCGCCCGAGCGATCGCAGCGCGCGCGACCTTCGTTCGCACGCGGCGCATCGCGATCCCCGCGACCGCCAGCTCGTGTGCTGCGCGGAGCGGGGCCGGGAACAGTGATGGATCCAGCTCGGCGAGCGCCCGCTCCGCCTCGTCGAGTCGCCCGATCAGCAGGAGGCGACGCACCTCGAGATAGCGCGCATAGGCGGCGTTCACGAGATCGCCGTGCTGCTCGAGCGTCGCGCGTGCACCGTGGAGCGCCTTCGCCGGCCACCCGAGGTCGCGCGAGACGAGCGCGATCTCCGCTTCCGCGACGACGCATCTCGCACGTGCGACGCCCTCTCGCGGGCCAAAGGCGCGCGCGGCTCGCCGCACGAGCGCCTTCGCTCGCACGAGATCGCCAAGCTGCGCCATCGCGATGCCGCGAAGCGCGAGCGCCGGAGCATCGTCGCGCAGGGCGACGCGGTTCAGCGCGCCGAGGGGGTCACCTGCCTCCAACGCACGCGCTGCCGCCGTGATCATGGAGTCCATCTAATCCCGCCACAATTGTCACTCACACCGTGTGAACGTCCCGCTCTAATCTATCTCGCAAGCAGCAATCAACACGTCGTGCCGCACGCGGCACGAGCAATCAGAGATCAACACCGGAGAGCCGAACGATGACTACGACTGCACAGATGGTTGGAACGCGCGAAGAGTGGCTGGCGGCGCGGATGGATTTGCTCGAGGCGGAGAAGGAGCTCACGCGGCTGAGCGACGACCTGGCGCGGCGGCGCCAGCTGCTGCCGTGGGTGCGCGTCGAAAAGGAGTATCGGTTCGATACCGCCGAGGGCAGCGCGTCGCTGACCGATCTCTTCGAGGGGCGGTCGCAGCTCATCGTCTATCACTTCATGTTCGGGCCCGACTACAAGGCGGGGTGCCCGTCGTGCTCGGCGATCGCCGATGGCTTCAATGGCTTCTTCGTGCACCTCGAGAATCACGACGTCGCATTCTCGGCGATCTCGAGCGCGCCGCTCGCGAAGCTCGATGCCTACAAGCGGCGGATGGCGTGGACCTTTCCGTGGGCCTCCTCGGATGGCAGCGACTTCAATTTCGACTTCAACGTTTCCATCACGGAGGCGCAGCAGCAGAAGGGCAACACCGAATACAACTACGCCCGCGGGCAGCACCCGATCGATCACTCCCCCCTCCCGGCGGGGGTGGCCGAGTTTGCGAAAATGTCCGGTACCAACGCGCCGGCGTATGCGCGCGAGCGGCCGGGGATGAGTTCGTTCTCCCTCGAGGACGGAGTGGTCTATCACAACTATTCCACGTACGCGCGCGGCCTCGACGCGCTGTGGGGGATGTACCAGTGGCTCGATCGCGCTCCCCAGGGACGCAACGAGCAGGGCATCTGGTGGCGCCGCCACGACGAATACGGGCGGTGATCGCGATGGGCGCGATGCCGATGGACGGAGCGATGCGACCAGGAAGTGCAACGGCGTTCATCGGCATGTGGGTCGCGATGATGGCGGCGATGATGCTGCCCTCACTGGTGCCGACGTTGTGGCGCTATCGCCGGGCCTTGCGGCGGTCCGGCCGTACGTCGCCCGCGACCGTGGTGGCGCTCGTGGCGGTGGGTTACTTCGCCGTGTGGACCGGTGTTGCCGTGGCGATCTATCCACTCGACTTCTCGCTGGCGGCGCTCGCGAACGTGGCGCCCGTCGTCGCCGGAATGATCGTAGTGGCCTCCGGCGCGCTGCAATTCACGGGGTGGAAAGCGCGCCAGCTCGAGTGTTGCCAGCTAGGCGCGGGGCACGGGGGCACACAAATCATTGGCGCGGGGGCGGCACTGAGGCGCGGCCTGCGACTCGGCCTTCACTGCAGCTGCTCCTGCGCGGGATACACGGCCGCGCTGCTCGTCGTCGGCGACATGAGCGTACGCGCGATGTTGATCGCGACCGTGGCCATCACCCTCGAACGTCTTGCGCCTGGCGGCGTTCGCATCGCGCGGCTTTTCGGCGGCGTCGCCGTTTGCGCGGGGGTGTATCTCATGGTGCTGGCTGCGTAGCAGGGAACCGCCACTCCTATCCTCGGATCGCGCCGTTCCTACTGATACATGATGAACAACGGCACCGGATCGAGCTCCATCACCTGCGCCGGCGTCAACATCGGCTTGTCGTTCTTGTAGAACAGCTTGAAGCCCGCGAACTGCACCGGGCGATCGTGTACGTACGCCTTGTACGAACCGTACTTGAGGGGCGGCGGACCGAAGCCATCCATGTCGATCACGATCTGCACGCGCGGATCGAGCTTGATCTTCTGGTGGTTCGAGAGCATCGGCGTCGTGAAACGATGGACGATGAGCATTTTCGGCGGGAGCTGCAGCGAATCCACGAGAGACGCGAGCACCGCCGACACGGCGTTGACGTCCGCGGCGTCGATGCGACCGATCACCTTCCCCGGCACTTTCTTCGTGCCGATCGAGAACTCGGGGTCGAGCGCAAGATGGACGTACGGCTTCGCGAGATACTTCATGAGCGGCACCAGCTCAGCTGTCATCGTGCTGCGCCCCGTCTGGATGTCGAGGATCACGAGATAGTGGTGGGCCTCCGCCCATCCCATCACGCGAGCGATCAGCGTGTCGGGCATGCGCGCCCGATAGAGCCCGCTCTTCCCCGGCCCCGCCTGCGCCACCGTAGCGATGAGCTCGAGCGCCGGGAGCGCCGGGCGCCCGCTATCCACCGCCGAATACGCCGCCGCCTGCTTCGAAAGGCGCTCGAGCATCGAGTCGGGTTTGATCTCGCCCAGAATCCCCATGCGCTTCGACAGCGGATTCCCGTAGTAGGCCACCACGCGGCAGCCAGGGAAGAGCGAGCCCGCGCGCCTCCTCGTTGCCGCCGAATCCGTCAGCAGCGCGATCGCCGCCAGGGAATCGGCGTGCATCTTCGCTCGCGCACGCGCCACCGAATCGGCGCGTGCAGCGCGCGGAGAGCTGGCTGCGACCACCTTCGCACTCGTATCCGCACCGTGCGCCGTATCTGCGCGCGCAACCGTGTCCGTGATCACTCCAGCCATGTGCGAAGAGTCGGCGCTCGTACGCTTCGCGCTGTCCCCCCGTGACTTCGGCGCCGCCGCCACCCGCGCCGGCTTCCGCGGCACCGGGAGCGCGCCACGCGCGCACACCGCCGGCACGGTGAACCCGGTCACCGAGTCGCGCCAGCCGCCACTCGCAGCGCCTCGCCGTGCCAATGCGCTGGACGCGTCACGCGCCGAGTCGCTCGCACGCGACGCTCGCGCATCTCTCGCATTCTGGCACGCCACCAGCAGCGCCCCCGCCACGACCATCGCCCGCATCCCGAATCGCATCACGCTGCGCTCGGCTCCTCACTGCCACTCGCTCGCATCGACTGCGAATCCACGCCGCCGCTCCGAAGCCACGCGACGTACGCGCCCGGCGCGATCTCGCTGGGCTTGATCTCGCTGCGCCCGCCCCAGAATACGTTCGTGTAGCTCACAGGAATTCCCGCCTCCACGAGATGCACATCGATCGCCGCCTTGTGATCGAGCACGAGCTGCTTCTCCGTACCGTGCGCAACGGCCATGATGTTCACATTCGCGAACTCACTCCCACCCTCGCGCCAATACGCGTGCGTGAGAATGTGGTGCCGTCCCACCTCCTTCCCCGCCTCGATCTCGCGCCCAACCGGCACTCGCCAATGAAAGAGCGCGTTGTAGCGAGTCACGCGCACGCCATCCGCGCCCGGCTTCACGTGCTCGAGAAAGGTCGAAAAGCGCCCGATCACGCCGCGCTCCGCCAGCCCGCGCGCGACATGCAGGAATTCTACATATGACACGCCGGCCTCCTCTGCGCGCCCGCGCCAGGGAAGAGCGCCGATCTCGTCCACCGTGAGCTCACGCTTGAGCGACTCGAGCACTCGCCACTCGAGCTCGGAGAGCTCCACGATGTTCGTGTCCATCACGCGCCCCGGCTCATCAGAGCGCGAGCCGGGCGCCATTCCCTTCCGGCGCACGTGGCCCACGCCGAGCGCGAACAGTCGCTTCGCCGGCATCACCCGAAACGCCTTTGCGCCCACCCGCTCGCCGACCAGCGCGCAGTGCTTGTCGCGCGAATAGCCCTGCGGCACCTTGAGCGTCGTCCAGAGCCGGTAGCTCGACCCCGCCGTCGCGCCGTCGGTCGACCGGATCACGACGTGCCCGGAAAAGGGATCGTCCCTCACGAAGTACTCGAACGCCGCGTCGAGCTTCTCTTCGGGCACACGCCACGCGACGAGCGCGCCAGGTGCGAGATTCGTCGCCATCAGCGTCTGCCGCACGCGCCGAATGGTCCCCGCGCTCAGCATCGCGCCGATGCGCGCGTGCACGACCTCTTCACTCACCCCGGACAGTCTCGCGATCTCCGCGAACGGATCCTCGAGGAAGCCGGCGATGCGATCCTCGGAAATCGCGAGGACGCGCGCGTTGGTCTCGTCGGCGATGTCGGCCGGCAGTGTAGTGGCTGTCATAGGAGGGAAGATAATCGCCGGCGGCTCGCCGAGCCCTCACCCGGCCCCACTCCCCCTCAGCACGATGCGCACGGTCGTTCCCTCTCCCTCCATACTCGCCACCGCTATCTCCCCGCCCCAGCTCTCGACGAGGCGCCGGCTGATCGCCAGCCCCAATCCCGAGCCACGCGTGCGTGTAGAAAAATGAGGCTCGAACAGCCGCGCCTGCACACTGGCCGGAATTCCGCTCCCATCGTCGCGCACCGCGATCGCCACGCGCTCCGTTCCGCCATCCACGCGCACCTCCACCCACGTGGCACCCGCGATGCGCGCATTCTCGAGGAGATTGAGCATCACCTCCCGCAGCTCGTCCTCTCGGGCGAACGCCCTCACCACGGTCCCGATGCCGGCGGTGCGCCACGCCACGCTCCCTTCGCCCAGCTTCTCGAGCTCCACCACATCCCGCACCACTTCACTCACGTCGAGGAGCGCCGCCGTCTGCAGCTCCGATGGCCCCATCCCGTAGCGGCTGAACCCGCGCGCGATCTCATCGAGGCGGTCGATCTCCGCGAGAATCCGCTCGGCGTTCGTCTCCAGAATCGAATCGAAGTCCGCGCGCTTGTCCGCGTGCGCGCGCTTGAGATGCTGCACGCCGAGGCGAATCGGCGTGAGCGGATTCTTGATCTCGTGCGCGACCTGCCGCGCCATCTCGCCCCACGCGAGCACACGTTGCGCACGCGCGAGATCCGTGATGTCGTCGAGCGTGAGCACCGAGCCGCCGCGCCCGGCGGACAGTCGCGTCAGCCGGGCCTGTAGCTGTCGCCCGTGCATCGTGAGCTCGAACTCCTCCTCCTCCAAGGCACTCGATGCGAACGCGCGGAGCCGCACCGCCGTGTCCTCTCCGAGCCCCGCAGCCGCGAGTCCCGGCGGCAGCGCGCGATCGAGCATCGCCTCGGCGCGCGGATTCGCGAGCGTGATCGCCTCCTCCGCGTCGAAGGCGACGACGCCGCTGGCGACGTTGCGGAGAATCGCGGCCGTGCGCCGCTGCGCGGACTCGAGCGCCACGCGGCTCTCGCCGAGATCCGCGGCCATCCGTCGAAATGCGGAGAACACCGGCTGGAACTCGTCCGGCACACGCGTCGCCAGCGGCGGCTCTCGGTCGCCGCGCGCGATCGCGAGCGCCGCAATGCGCAGCGCGCCAATCGGCTCGGCGAGCGACCGCGACGCGATGCGGCTGAGCGCGAGCGCCGCCAGCGCGCCGAGCACCGTCGCGCACGCGACGAGCACGGCGAGATCGTGCCGCCGCTGGTCGAGCATCGCTTCGGTGCCGCGCGCGGGAGCGCCGATCACGTATGCCTTCCCGCTTCCGCTCGTGGAGACTCGAAAGCCGAAGAGCGACGGCGCGGCGTTCACGTCCTCCATCAGGCTCGCGTACACTTCGCGCCCCGCGCTCAGACTCCCGTACACGGACGGCGGGAGGAACGCTCCCATCGGCGCGAGCGCGTCGAACAGCGGCTGGCTCGCGCCGCCGAGCTCCCCGTTGCGATAGAGCAAAAGGGGAATGTCCGTGTGACCCACGAGTGATGCGCCACGGCGTGCCTCCTCGTCGGTCGAGATCCCGCGCAGTGCCTCGCGCAGCACGAGGTCGCGCGACTGGCGATCCTCCGTGCGTAGCCGCTCGTAGCTCCAGAGCGCGAACACCAGCGCCGGTATCACGAAGAAGGCGAAGAGCACCACGGTGAGCCGCGACCGGTAGCTCGTTCCCCACCGCCGCAGCTGCACGCGAAGCCGCCTGAGCACGCGACCATCGGGGAGGGCTGCCACGATCCAGAGTGTGAACAACAGCACGAGATCGAGCAGTACCGCGAGCGCCCCGCGCTGGAGCAGAATGCCGAGCGAGCGCAGCTCGATCTCGATGTGCGCGCGCATCTCGCCGCGCGACGTCCGCACGACATGATCGCCGTGCATCTCGTTCGCATCGCGATACCAGCGCGTTCCCGTTTTCGGCAGGCTGTCGCCGTACTGCTCCTCGACGAGCACGACGGTGTACGGTGGCTCTCCCGTCTCGCGATCCTCGAGTCCGAGTAGCGGCGCGAAGGGATCGGTCGCGATCAGGCGCGTGCGCGGCGCAACGACCACCGTCGTCACGGAGCTGTCGGGGTGCGGAACCGCGAGCACCACGAACGCGCCGGGGACGCCGAGCACCGATTGGAGTTGGGTTGCGCCCGTGGCGCGCGCATTCGCGGCGATCTGGCCCACATCGCGTACCGGCGGCGTCAACTGATCGAGCGTCACCTCGGCGATCGGCAACCCTTCGGGGGCCCACGCCATGAGATCCACGGGATATCCGCTGCCGACGAGGTCAGAGCGCATGTAGCGCTTCGCGAGCTCGGCCTCCGTGCGCGCGGGAAGTGCCGCGCGCAGGTCGCCGCCGAGCCGCTGCAGCACGCTCACGATGTCGGGATCGACGATCGCGAGGCCGCCGACATCGCGATCGGCCAGCGTCGCGCGCCCGCGCACCCCGGCGCCCCAGGTAAGCGTCGTCGCGACGAGCGCTGCGACGGCGCCGGCCACGAGCACCAGTCGCCGATGCGATCGTGTGAGCGCGAGCGTCGCGATTACTCCCATCCAGAGCACGCGGTACCACGTGGGCCACGTCCCCGGCGCGCGCAGCACCACGGGCGCGATCGCCGCGACGAGCGTGGCGAGCACCGGCGCCACCCAGGGCGGAAGCCCGCGCTGCACACCCAATGCCGCGCTGCCCACGGCCGCTACGGCGATGAAGATCGCTGCGGCGGCGAGAAAGAGCGCAGTCTCCCAACCGAGCCAGAGCTGCACCGCCACGCCGCCCAACGGTGGCGACACCCCGCCTCCGAGTGCACGCAGCAGCGCAGGCGACGCGGCGAGGATGGCGAGGGCGACCGGCACGGCGATCCACAGCCGGCGTATGCGGAGCCCGCGTCGCAGGAGCAGCAGCAGCGACAGCAGCAGGATCATCGCGGTTGCTCCGAGCGCGCCGACGGATGCGGTGAATGGCCCCCCGACTTCGGCGTAGTAGACCGTCGGATCGAAGAGGACACCGCTCCCCGAGAACGCGTTCAGCGGCACGAGCGCCAGCAGCGCGAGCGCCACCGCGAGCGGCAGGAGTCGCCCGGGGAGCGAGCGTTGCCGCCGCCACGAGGCGATGAGATAGCACGCGAAGGCGAGCGCGAGGAGGAGCGCCCCCGTAAGCCGCACGCGCACGAGTGCGCTGAGTCGCGCCTCCTGCTCTCCCGGCGCCACCGCGTGGGCGACGAGCAGCGTGTCCGCGAGGTTCGGCGCGTAGACGACGATCGCATCGGTACTCGCGGCGGACGCGCGCGGAGACACGTCGAAGGCGTGCAGCCCTTCGCTCTGGGCGACGCGGTTGCCGATCGCCGGTGCGAGCTGGTCGCCGGGGGGCTCTGCATACGCGATCGCCATGGCGACTGCGCGCCGCGGGCCGCGCGTCATCTCTGCGTACAGCACCGTGTAGAACGGCGTGTGCAGCGCACCCACCGGCCCTTTGGTGGAGTCCGGCGGCACGGCCAGGCGCCCGCCCCACGCGAATGGAACGCCGCCATCGTACAGGACGATCCCCTGCTCCGGTGAGCCCGACATCAACCGGCCGAAGCTCGCGAAGGCGTTCGCGGCGTCGTTCGGCGCATCGAGCGCCTGTGTCGCCTTCGCCTGCAGCTCCACCAGCGACTGCGCGATCTCACGCCGCAGCTCCGCGCCTCCGCGCTTCACCACCAGCGCGCGATACGCGGGCCAGTCGCCATCGATGCGTGTGAGATCTCGCTGCGATGCACCCGCGACCACGGAGAATGCAGCGAGCGCCGCGGCGGCCGCCGTCGCCCAGCGGCGCGCGCCGCGCGGCTGCATCAGCGCAAGCACGAGCGTCGCAACCGTGGCGGCGACGGTGAAAGCGAGGTAGCCTACGCTCGGGGTGCGCAGCCACCAGCCCCCCGCCACGAGCGCCACGCCCGCGACGAGCGTCCAGAGACGTGTCGTGACACCGGTGCCGAACGCCGCGCGCGGCGTCACGTCCACATCATTCTGGTTCGAGATGACGGCTCCCCCTCCTTTACATGTGCCTGCCACCGAGGCGCGGCTGCTCAAATACACCGCTCCTGGCGCAGTGGCCGAAATCCTCGCGCGCGATCCGCGCCTCATCATCCCCGTCGGCACCTGCGAGCAGCACGGTCCTCATCTCCCGCTTGGCTGCGCCACGATCATCGCCGAGAAGCTCTCCGACGACCTCTCGGCGAGGTACGGCGTGCTGCGTGCGCCCACGGTCGAATATGGCGTGAACGTCGAGTCGGCGCGCGAGGCCATCGGCAATTCGTCGATGCGCCGGAAGACGCTGCACCGGCTGCTGAACGATCTCCTTGCGAGCTGGGAGGGGTGCGGCTTCCGGGAATTTATCCTGATCACCGCGCACGACCACGACCCGCACCAGGATGCGCTCTCGACGGTGATCACGCGGGAGGCACGCGTGCGCGTCGTCGACCTGTACGCGATCAGGCTCGACGATCTGCTGGAGGGACAGACGGAGCACATGCACGGCGACGAGGCCGACACCTCGCTCATGCTCTACCTCGCGCCCGAGCTGGTGCGCATGGAATGGGCGCAGGATTACATGATGAGTCGCGAGCAGCTGCGTCGTTACCGGCGTGGATATTTGCGCGTCCCGAAGGAGAGCGCGGGGTCGATCGGCCGCCCATCGCTCGCCACGGCCGAGAAGGGGCGTGCCATGTACGAGCGCATTCGCCAACGAGTCAGCGAGCGGATCTTTCTGAGCCCCGCCCTGGACGCATGAACACTCCCCCGCGCCAAGTGTATCATATTCCTGACATGCGCACACTCTGCACTGCCATCGCGCTCTCGCTCGCGCTTACGAGCGCCGCCGTCGCCCAGGTCACCACCGTGGACGAGGGCTCCTTCACGATCACTCGTGGCGGAACGAAGCCGACCGACCGCATCGGATCGGAATCGTTCTCCATCCGCCGCACCCGCGGTCCGGGCGGCGATGTCGTCGTGGCCAACGCGACGGTGACCTTCGATACGGAGCATATCGCGCCGGCACTCCGTACCGACACCTCGTTCGCGCCGCTCGCGTATCAGGTCGAGGTGAAAACGGGCACCGACATCGAGCGGCTGCGCGGGCGAATCGGCGGCGGGCGCTTCAGCGCGCAGCTCAAGAATGCGAAGGGAGAGTCGTCGAAGGAGTACATCGTCTCCGATGGTGCGCTCATTCTGGATGACGACATCTTCCATCAGTACTACTTCATGGTTCAGCGCGCTCGAGGCGGTTCGGCGACGATCCCCGTCGTGATCCCGCGTCGGAATACGCAGGAGACGATGCGAATCCAGGCGGGGGCGAACGAGCAGGTACGCGTCGGGACGTCGAGCGTGGAAGGACGGCACTACACGATTCAGGAGCCCACGGGCGCAACCCGCCAGGTTTGGGCCGACGCCCAGGGGCGAATCCTCAAGGTCCAGCTCGACGCGAGCGGAATTACCGCCTCCCGGGACGAGCTTCCGCGATAACGCGCCCTCACCCTGCGTGAGGGCGAACGGCGCCCGCGGTCGAACGCAGACTCCTGAAACCTCGTACCCGCCGCCGCCGTATTGGGCGTGACTTCGAACACGAGGACAGGAAACGATGCGGTGCTCGCCAGCCGTCACGGCCGCTATAGGTGCCGTGGCTGTACTACTGCCATTTTCGAACGTTAGCGCCCAGCGGGCGGACACGATCCGCGCGCAGGTGGTGGACACCACTGGCGGCCCCGATCTGTCGCTCGAGCAGGCGATGTCGATCGCGCAGAAGAACAACCCCGATCACCTCCAGATCGTCGAGGCCCGACGGACTGCCGTCGCCAAGCGCCGCTCGGCGTACGGTGCGCTGCTGCCACGCGCCGACGCGCAGCTTCAGGGACTGTACCTCGGTCAGGGGCAAACGCTTCTGAGCGGCTTTCAGCAGGCCAACGGGTCGAACTCGCTGCAGTCGTCGTATTTCATCGGGCTCACGTACAACGTCGGCACGAGCACGTTTCTGAATCCCAAAATCGAACAGGCGAACGTCCGCGCGGCGGATGCGGACGTCACGAACTCGGTGTCGGTGACGCGCTCGCAGATCGCCCAGGACTACTTCACCGTGCTCGGTGACCAGGCGAAGGCGCAGCTCGAGGACTCCCTGATCGCAAATGCGCAGACGGCGCTGCAGCTGGCGAAAGCGAAGCTCGCAGTAGGCTCGGGGATCTCGCTCGACGTGTCGAAGGCCGAGGTGAATCTGGGAACGCAGGAGGTCGCGGCCATAAAGGCAAAGAATAAGGTCGCCATCGACCGTCTTACGCTCTTCCAGCATATGGGGGTCCAGGCCCCGCAAAACTCGCGTCTGACCACCACATTCGAGGTCAAGGCGCCGACGTTTACCGTCGATTCGGTGCTCGCACTCGCGCGGGCGGACAATCCGGCGCTCCAGGCGGCGCGGACGCGCGACGAGTCGGCGAGGCTTGGGATCAAGGCCGCGCGGGGCACATACCTGCCCACCCTGCAGCTGTCGACCGGCGTTGGCGGCTACACCAACCAGTACACGAACTCGAGCTTTCTGGTCAATCAGGCTGCGTCCGGCGTGCGCAGCTGCCTCGTGCAGGACTCGGTTCGGGTAGGCGCGGGGCTCGCGAGCCAGTCGGCGCAGTGCGGATCGTTGAATTCCGATGGCACGCTGCCGGCCGCGCAGGCGGCGGCGATTCGCAGCTCGAACAGCGCCTTTCCGTTCGGCTTCACCAAGCAGCCGTTCCAGCTCACGGCAACCCTGTCGCTGCCGATCTTCGACAACTTTCAGCGCGAGCAGCGCGTGGAAGAGTCCGAGGCGGCGCGAAATAATGCGCTCTACGCAATCCGCGCCCAGGAGCTCAAAACCACGGCGACTGTCACGAGTGGGTATCTCACCTTGCAGGCGCAGGCGCAACAGGTGGCATTGCAGGAGCGTACTGCAGTGCAGGCGCGGGAGGCGCTCAGACTGGCAGAAGAGCGATACCGTGTCGGGCTCGCGCCCTTTCTCGATGTGAGCGACGCGCGGTCGCAGTTCGAACAGGCGGAGAGCGATCGCATCAACGCCGTGTATGATTTTCATAAGGCCTTCGCCGCTCTGGAAGCGGCGGTCGGCCGTCCTTTGCGCTAATCGGAGCAACACATGACTCGACGGGGAAAAGTGATCACCGGAGTGGCCGTGGTGGCTATCGTGGCCGGTGTCATTACGCTCGCGGCATTCAAGCGCGGAGACAAAGCGGTCGAAGTTCGTCTCGAGAAGGTGCAGAAGCGGGATCTCACCGCCTACGTCACCGCGAGCGGGCAGGTCCAGCCGCACACGAAGGTCGACGTCGCCTCCGACGTGAGCGGGCGCATCGTGAAGCTCTCCGTCAAGGAGGGGGACATGGTGACCAAGGGGCAGTTTCTCCTGCAGATCGACCCGGCGACCTATCAGGCCGATGTGCAGCGGGAGGCGGCCGCGGTCGCGTCCGCCAAGGCGGATCTCGCTCGCGCCAAGGCGAATCTGGAGCAGTCTGCCAGCGCCTACCGCCGCTCCTCGGAGATCGTGAAGTCGAACCCGGAGCTGATCGCCGCCGAACAGATCGAGCAGCTCAAGACGACGGTCGACGTGAACACGGCCTTGTATCAGGCGGCGCTCCATCAGGTCGACCAGAACAACGCCGCGCTGCAGAACTCGAACTCGCTGCTCGCGAAGACGACGATCCAGGCGCCGATGAACGGCCGCATCACGCGGCTCAACGTGCAGCAGGGGGAGACGGCGGTCCCAGGCACCTTCAGCAAGGACCAGGCGCTCTTGCTCACCATCAGTGACATGTCCGTGCTCGAGACCAAGGTGAAGGTCGACGAGACGGATGTGGCGCGACTGCACGTCGGCGACACCGCGCAGGTGTTGATCGATGCCTTTCCCGACACCACGTTTCGCGGGAAGGTGACGGAGATCGCGCACAGCTCGGTGACCACCTCCGCCTCTGCGGCGGTGAGCTCGGATCAGGCGGTCGACTACGAAGTCCGCGTGCAGCTCCTCAACCCGCCCATCGACACGCGCCCCGACTTTTCGGCCACGGCGAAGATCGTCTGGGATTCGCGGAAGTCGGTGCTGAGCATTCCGATCATCGCGCTCACGGTGCGCGAGCACGAGGCGAACGAGAATCGCGACTCGGCCGCGGTCGTGCTGGGGAAGAAGGCGACGAAGGATATCGCGCAGAAGGATGTCGAAGGGGTGTTCGTGGTCGGCAAGGACAATCACGTGACCTTCCGCCCGGTGAAGGTCGGCATTCCCGGCGAGGAATACTTCGAGGTACTGAGCGGGCTGCGGGAGGGGGAGACGGTCGTCGCCGGGAGCTACCAGGCGATTCGCACGCTGCACGACAGCACGCTCGTGAAGGAAATGAAGAAGGACGACAAGAAGAAGGAGGCGAAGGCGTGAGCTCCACCGAGTATGATGTCGCAATGAGCACGACGGCCGAGCGCGCGGTGGTGACGGGCGCGCCGGGCGCTGCGCCTGGAAAGGATTGGGTAATCGTGACGCGCGGCATCACGCGCGACTACGACATGGGCGGCGAAGTCGTCCATGCCCTGCGTGGGGTGGAGCTCGCGGTCAGGCGCAACGAGTACGTCGCGATCATGGGCCCATCAGGCTCGGGCAAGTCCACGCTGATGAATCTCATCGGCTGTCTCGACACGCCGTCGGCCGGTGAGTATTGGCTCAACGGGGTGCTCGTGTCGCGGATGGCAGACGACGAGCTCGCGCGGGTGCGGAACCGGGAGATCGGCTTCGTCTTCCAGACCTTCAACCTGCTTCCGCGCGCAACGGCGCAGCAGAACGTGGAGCTTCCGCTCGTGTACGCCGGTGTGAGCGCGACGGAGCGGAAGGCGCGTGCGAAGGAGGCGCTCGAGCGCGTGCAGCTGGGTGATCGCAGGGATCACCGCCCGAACGAGCTCTCGGGCGGACAGCGCCAGCGCGTTGCGATCGCGCGGGCGCTGGTGAACCGACCGGCAATCCTGCTCGCGGACGAGCCGACCGGAAATCTGGACTCGACGACCTCCGAGGAGATCATGCGCGTCTTCGAAGGGCTCGCGTCCAGCGGTCAAACGGTCATCATGGTGACGCACGAGCCGGACATTGCCGCGCACGCCAGGCGCGTGGTCGTGCTGCGCGACGGCCGCATCTCCTCGGATGAAACGCGCGAGACGTTCGTCGCCTCACTCAACGCACGAGCGTAACAGGGCATGTCGCTCCTCGACGCCATTCGTCTCGCCCTCACGCAGATCCGCGTGCAGAAGCTCAAGAGTTTCTTCACGCTGCTCGGCGTCACGATCGGCGTGATGTTCCTCATCGCCGTCGTGTCGATCGTGAACGGGATGTCGAAGTACGTCGAGGAGGACTTTGCCGCGAAGTTCCTCGGCGTCAACACGTTCACGCTCCGTCGCTTCCCCGACTTCCAGAACGGGAACGTCACCGAAGCGACGTGGCGCGAGTGGCAGCGGCGTCCGCAGATCACCTCGGAGGATGCCGAAGCGGTGCGCGACGCGCTCCCCGTGGGTACGCACTGGGCAATTTCCGACCGGCGTTACGCCACGCCTTCCACGCAGTACCGGAACAGCGGACCGCAGGCGATGGTCTCCGCGGTGTCGGCCGAATATTTCGTGATCAAGAATCTCGAGGTGGATCGCGGACGCGTCTTCACGGAACAGGAGGAGCAGGTCGGCGCGCCCGTGGTCGTGTTGGGAAGCGAGACTGCCGAAACGTTCTTCCCCAACATCGATCCGCTCGGCAAGGAAATTCGCTTCGAGGGGCTTCCCTTCCGCGTCATCGGGTTGCTGAAGAAGCAGGGAAGCACCTTCGGCATTTCGCTGGACCGTCAGGCGATCGGTCCATTTCATTCGGACATGCGACGCGTCACGCACGCCCGCATGGGGATCGATGGCATCCTCGTGCAGGGTGCCGATATCGGGAATCTCGATGACGCGGAGGAAGCGGCGCGCGAGGTGATGCGGCGCCGCCATCACCTGCGCCCCGCGGAGCCCGACAACTTCATGTTCGAGACCTCCGACTCGGCTCTCGGCTTCTGGCAGGGGATCAAGCAGGTGCTCGTCATCGGCGGGATCGTGTTGCCCGCGATCGGACTCGTCGTCGGCGCGATCGTGATCATGAACATCATGCTCGTTGCCGTCGCTGATCGCACCCGCGAGATCGGGATCCGCAAGGCGTTGGGTGCGCGGCGGCGCGACATCATGTGGCAGTTCCTCGTCGAGTCGGCAACGCTGAGTATCTTCGGTGCCATCCTCGGCATTGCGCTCGGCTTCGGACTTTCCGCGCTGATCAAGACGGTCACGCCGCTCCCTTCCAGTGTGGCGTTGTGGTCGATCATGGTGTCGGTGGTGCTGGGCGCCGGCGTCGGGATCATCGCGGGGATCTACCCGGCGAGCCGCGCGTCGCGGCTGGACCCCATTCTCGCGCTGAGGTCGGACTGATGGCCGTGGGAAACAAGCTGCACTCATTGGGCGAGGGAGTGCTCATCGCGCTCGACGCCATTCGCACGAACAAGGTGCGCGCCGGGTTGACGATTCTCGGCATCGCCGTGGGCGTCTTCGTCGTGACGGCGATGTCCGCCGGCGTGCACGGGATCAACTCCGGGGTTGAGAAATCGATGGCCGCAGCGGGGCCGACGACCTTTTACGTCACCAGGTGGCCCGTCGGGATCAACGGCTGCGATGGCTCCGCGGACAGCTGCCCGTGGCGGCATCACAAGTCGCTGACGATCGGCGAGGCGTCGATGATCGCGGAACTTCCCTCCATCAAGGGCGTGATCGCGCACGTGGGCACCGGCGCGGAGG
>JBBSEY010000032.1:0-21153 GCA_038239265.1 Gemmatimonadales bacterium
AGCCAGTCGCGCCGCTCGAAGCGGTCGCGCACGACGCGAGTGAACTCGGCGAAGCGCGCACGGTACGCATCGAAAGCGTCGGCGATTGCGGTCGCCGCGCGCGTCGTTGCCTCGTTGCCCTCAACCGGCCCCGTCAGCACATTTCGCGCATTGGCACTCATTGACGCTGGAGCCGAAATATCATGACGACGTCCGCTGCCCCCGAGTACAAGAATTTGAAGCCGCCCACCCTGGGTGAAACGATCACGATGAGAGACGGGGTGCTGCAAGTCCCCACCCAGCCGATCATTCCGTTCATCGAGGGCGATGGCACCGGCCCGGACATCTGGCACGCCGCACAGCTGGTGTTCGATGGAGCGGTGCGCGCCGCGTACGGCAATACGCGCAAGGTGGAGTGGTTCGAAGTGCTCGCCGGCGAGAAGGCGAAGAATACCGTGAACAACTGGCTTCCGGACGACACGATCGCGGCGCTCGACCATCACCTCGTCTCGATCAAGGGCCCGCTGACCACGCCGGTGGGCGGCGGCTTTCGCTCGCTCAACGTCGCGCTCAGGCAAAAGCTCGATCTCTATGCCTGCGTGCGCCCCGTGCGCTATTTCACCGGTGTACCATCGCCCGTCAAGTCGCCCGAAGATGTCGACATGATCATCTTCCGCGAGAACACAGAGGATATCTACGCCGGGATCGAGTGGAAGGCGCAGAGCGCCGAGGCTGCACGGGTGATCGAATTTCTCCGTGGTGAGATGGGAGTGCAGACGATCCGCTTTTCCGAGACGAGCGCCATCGGGATCAAACCGATCTCCGAGGAAGGAAGCAACCGGCTCATTCGCGCGGCCATCGACTACGCAATCGCGCACTCGCTGCCGAGCGTGACCCTGGTGCACAAGGGAAACATCATGAAGTACACCGAGGGCGGCTTCCGCGATTGGGGGTACGAGCTGGCGAAGCGCGAGTATGGCGCGACGGAGCTCGACGGCGGACCGTGGCTCACGCTTCCCGGCGGGGTGGTGATCAAGGACGTGATCGCCGACGCATTTTTGCAGCAGATCCTCACGCGCCCGCGCGAGTACAGCGTCATCGCGACGATGAATCTGAACGGCGACTACATCTCCGACGCACTGGCGGCGCAGGTAGGCGGCATTGGGATCGCGCCGGGGGCGAACATCAACTACACGACCGGGCACGCGATATTCGAGGCGACGCACGGCACGGCGCCGAAGTACGCCGGGCAGGACAAGGTAAACCCGGGCTCAGTGATCCTGAGTGGCGAGATGATGTTCCGTCACCTCGGCTGGCACGACGTGGCGGATCGCATTCTCGCGTCGCTCGAGAAGACGATCGGACAGAAGCGTGTGACGTACGATTTCGAGCGACAGATGAAGGGGGCGACGCTGCTCAAGACGAGCGAGTTTGCGCAGGCGATGGTGGAGAACATGTAGGGCGGTTGTCGAGCGTGGTACAAAAAGGGAGGCGCAGATCGCGCCTCCCTTTTTGCATCTCGTGGGGCGACGCGGTCAACCCGTGGGCGGGTTGCGCGCGTTTGGATTGTTGTTCGTCTCGACGGCGGGAATCGGCATGCACGTCTGCGAGCCGTAGCTGCCGCCCTTCGTATACTCGGGTGTGTATATCGTTCCGGTCGCGGGCACCAGGGGAAGACCAAGGCGGCGCACGTCGAAGTAGTGCGTTCCCTGCAGCCACAGCCAGCGCGCGCGCTCCTGACCTATGTCGGCAGAAACAACCGCGGGATCGCTCGAGGATACGAGCGGCGCGAGCGAAGCCGTCGCGCGCAGGTTGTTGAGGATCGTGATGGCACCGGATCCGCCGGTCGCTTCGGCGAGAATGAGCTGCGCCTCGATGTAGCTCGCGAGTGGAATACTCGCTGAGCCGTCGGCGTACTTCTTCTGCGTGAAGAGCGGTGTCTGCTCGTCGGCAGCGGCGCGTTGTTCGTCAGTCACGGCAACACGCGGATCGCCGAGACCGCGATACGCTGGAGCGACCGTCACGCCGTGCCCCGCGTTGTTCTCGGAGTAGACGCGATTTTCCCGCTGCGCCGTCCCTTTGTCATTGGTGACGTAATAGACGAAGCCCGAGGGCACGAGCGCCGCATCGGTCGCTGCCGCCGCCTTGTTTCCGGCGTCGAGCTCGGCGCGCGCTCGACCGACGAGCGCCAGATTGACCAGACTGTCGACACCCGCGGTCTGCGCTGCCGTCACCGCCGTGTCGAACTTCCCTATCGCGAGCTCGAATATCTGCTGCGAGGTAAGCTGCGGTCCGAGGTCGATCGCCGCCGTACAGAATCCTTCACCGAGAAGAATTCTGCTGTAGCCAGCGAAGGTCGCGGCTTTCGCAATCAGCTCCTGTCTGTCGGTGACGGCCGTGTCGCTCCACCCCGCGAGCAGGCCGAGCACGTGGTCAGAGGTGAAGCGCGACGTGGAGATCGGTGTGTAGGTGCCGAGAGAGGTGCAGTCGTTCGTGGAATAGAAGGACTCGTTCGGATCGAGATCGCGGCGATCGTACGACCAGCGCGCGGCAGTGAGTGTACCATCTTCCAACTCGCCGCTCATCAAACCGCTCGCAACCACGTACGAGCCGTAAGTGCAAAAGAAGTCGCCAATCGCGCTGTTGACCAGCAGTGAAGCGTTTGCCGGAATGTCGAGCGCGGACGGATCGATCGCGTCCGGCGACTTCACGTCCAAGAGATTGCTGCACGCCGCTGCGAAGCAGAGCGTCGCAATGGACAGAAATGCCCACGCCTTTGTGCGCGCAGTGCGAGCGGTACGCGTCTGCATGTCGGTTGACCTGTATGAGTCGTTTGGCATCATGACGGCGCTCAGTAAGAGAGATGGAGCGTCGTGACGAACTGCATGAGCTGCGGTGTCACATCCTGCTCCCACTGTCCGAATCCTCTGGTGCCGCCCTGGAAGGATGCCTCGGGATCGAGGCCGTCGTACTTCGTCCACGTCTTGAGATTGCGTCCCGCAATCGAAATCGTTGCGCCGGCAGAGCGAAGCGCGGAAGCGAAGCGACCCGGGAGCGTGTACGTAACCGATACCTCACGAAGCTTCAGGAAGCTCGCGTCCTTGATTATGTCGCTGTAGTACGAACTTCTCGTCTGTGCACCGAGCGTCGCCAGATCGAAGCCGCGCTGCGGATACCAGTTCGACTCGCACAAGTCGAAGATATGGCAGCGCACGCGAGCGTTGCCGTCGACCTTCTTGTAGCCGGTCTTGCTGTCGAGCATGACGAATAGCTGGAAGTTCTTGAGGAACTTGAGGGTCGAGGTCGCCGACCCTTCGAAGTTCGGCAGGGTGCGGCCGAGGTAGACGACCGGAGCGTCGGCGCAGTCGATCGGGTTGTGACTCGACGTACCATCGTCGCAGGTGACATTGGTTACGCTGCCATCGGGATTGAGCGTCGAGCCTACGACCTTCTTCGCAAACCAGGAGCCGACCGGGAATCCGAGCACGTGACGCACGTTCGTCGATGCCTGGAGGAAGTCGGCGCCATTAAGATCCGCCACCTTCGAATCGGCCTTGGCGAGGTTGACGCCGATCGTCCATTCGGTGTTCGTGGTCTGATATGGCGTTCCGTGCAGCGAAAGCTCGAAGCCGTGCTTGGTGATCTTGCCGGCGTTGACGAACTGCGTGCCCGGGAAGCCCGTTGACGGCGCAACCTGCTGCGCGAGAATCGCCTCTTTCGTTCCGCCGGTAAAGTAGGTGAACTCGAGGCCGGCGCGATCGTGAAGGAAACCTGCGTCGAAGCCGAACTCGGTTTCGTACGCGCGCTCCGGCCCGAGCCCGGGGTTGCCGATGTTGAGCGGTGTAACCGATGCGCCGAAGGGACCAGGTACCGCGCCGTAGTTTTTCCGCGCCGAGTAGGCGAGGGGTGACTGGCCGGACTGTCCGTACGCCGCTCGGAGGCGGAGGGTCGAGAGCTGAGAGATGTGAAAGAACGGTTCTTCGCTCAGCACCCACGATCCGCTGATCTTAGGATAGTACACATTGCGGAAGCGACTTCCGAACGCACTGTTGTTGTCCAGACGAAGGCCGCCGGTGATGAAGAGGCGATCCCTCCACGCCAACTCCTCCTGCGCGTAGAAGCCGACGGTGTTGTCGAGCGTATCGGCCGACTCCGTCACTTGCTGTGACGTGGTCGAGGACAGCGACGAAAGACCCGGCGCCGGGAAGTCGTTTCCCGAGCCGTTGAGATACCGGCCGTCGCGCTTCGTAATATCGCTTCCGAACGACGTCGTCGAGCGAAGGGTGCTGTTGATTGGCGCGACGAAGTTCGCGACGTAACTCGACGTGAACTGCCGCGTGTTGCGCTGCTTTTCGATCTTGTATCCGGAGTCGGCATCGGTATCGAAGAAGTACGAGAGATCATGATGCACGCCAGCCAGCTCCTGGCTGCTCTCATCGCCTTCGTCGAGTCCAAGCGTCAGCCGCTGGTTGAACCACGAGAGAGGGTGGTGGTTGACGGTCACGCCACCGGTGAAGCGATTGATCGACTGAAAGAGATTGTATTCCTGATGGTACGAACTCGGGAGGCCGCTCAGGAAGCCGAGGTGCGGCGTGCCGATGTTGGCGGGATCCGCGTAGTAGGTCGTCCACGTCGTGCCGCCAAAGCCGGCTTCCGCGGGAAGATTCGTTTTGCCCACGATGTATCCGGCGGTCGCCGTGATGTCGAGCTTCTCGCTCGGCGTCACCGAGATGTTCGCGCGCGTCGTGTAGTTGTTGACGTTGTTCGTGACCTCGACGCCCTCGTCGCGCGTGTACGCGCCCGAGATGCGATAGCGGATCAGCTGACTGCCGCCGCTGACGCCGGCGCCGTACGACTGCAGATGACCCGTCGTGAAGATCGGCTGCCCGTACGCCTTCTGCAGATCCGCATACACTTCACTTACCGTATCGCCGTTGGCGTTGGTGTCGTAGTTCCGCCAGAGACGACCCTGCGGGTTGCTGAACCAGTTGGCGCCCTGGCGCATGTTGAACTCGTACGTCGTCTTCCCCGGCGCTCCCTTCTTCGTGATAATCTGGATCACGCCGTTCGCGGCCTCGGTGCCGTAGAGCGTCGTCGCGGCCGGCCCCTTCAAGATCTCGATGCTCTCGATGTCGTTCGGGTCGAAGTCGTTCCAGCGAGTCGTCGTGTTGGCGCCGAAGCTCTGGTTGCCCGTACCCGTGCCCTGCGAATTGTCGATGCGAACGCCGTCGATGTAGACGAGCGGCGTGTTCGTGAGCGCGAAGCTCGAAATGCCTCGGATGCGGACCGTCGAGCCAGCGCCGACGACGCCCGAGTTCGCGACGAGTGTCACGCCGGGAACGCGGCCGTTGAGCAGCTGCTGCACGTCGTTGATCGGCGCCTTGTCGACGAGTGTCGACGCATCGATCAGCGCGACATCCACACCGAGCGCGCGGCGCTCCGTGCTGCCGGGGGTGCCCGTAATGACCATCTCGTCCAGCTTCACGGCCGACGGCGCCAGCACGATATCCACGTTTTCATCGCCGACGTGCGCCGCAATGCTCGCGCTCGTGAAGCCGATGCGCCGCGCCACGATCGTGACTGCGGTGCCCACCGGCTCGCTGATGCTCGAAATGCGAAAGCGGCCGTTGTGGTCCGTCGCCGCCGCGTAGCGCGTGCCCGCGATCGACAGCTGCACCGCGACGACGGGAGCCTTCGCATTGTCCGTGACCGTTCCTGAGATCATGCTGACCTGCGCGAAAGCCGACGTCGCGAACGTCGCCAGAAGGATCGCAGCTGCGGCCAACGAGCTGCGCCAATGCGACGTTGCGATCCTTCGCGTGCGCCGTGCTGCTGCTGACTGGTGCGGCAATGCACACCGGGGGAGTGTCATCTGTCGTCCTCCGTGGGGAATTGTGAAGCGAATCCACCTGTTGTGGATCTCGAGACACGCGCATCTTCGTTGTGCGGGTGGAGGAACATATCGCGCGTTCCGCCGCATGCAATACTCTCTTCACCGCAGAATTCACGTCGTTCGCACAAAAAAAGGCCCGGCATTTCGCCGGGCCTTCGCTCTTCAAATCGTCGCTTGACCAACTATTTCGAGCCGCGTCGACGTCGATGCGCAGCCGCGGCTCGCACGGCGTTCGCGGTCATGGGAGATAGAGCTCCGATCCACCGCGCTTGATATCGCGCACACCGTGCGCGACCGCGGTGCCGACGCTCGTGCCCAAAATCAGCGCTGTTCCGAGACCGACGAATGGAAGAAATGCGGCGATCGGAATGCCGACGAGCGCCACCGCCGCCCCGGCGATCCACGGGGCCCCGGGACTCTGCACCTTGTCGACGTACCGAAGGCGGCGCCGCACGAAGTCGCGCGTCTGCACGTAGGCGATCACGGCAACCGCGATCGAGATTCCGATTCCGATGAGACTGAACATGCGCGCTCCTGGTGAAGGCAGGTACACCATCCCCTACGGGAGAACTGCATGCCGTGTTTCGCTTGCTTGCTGGCCTAGGGTGTCGAGGCGATCTGCGGGGCGAAGCTGAAGGTCAGAAGCTTCGCACCATCGGTCACCGACGGGTCCGTCGCGGCGAACGTCCAGTCGTGCGCGAGCGCGCGCACGCACGACTCGACCTCTCCGGCGCTGATCCCTTGCCAGCTGCGTTTCGTGACGACCGCGTCGTGCACCGTGCCATCCGCGCCCACGAGCACTTTCACCGTGATCTCACCCTTGAGATCCGGATTGTACTTGAGCCCGAGCTGCGTGTAGCAGTACTGCGCTTCCTTGTCGCGATCCGCGAGGAGCGCGCCGGGAATGGTGAATGGACCGAGCGGTGTGCGGATGAGCTTGTCCGCAGGCGCCTCCGGACGCGGCGAAGTCACAGTGTCGGGCGCGGGGGCGGGGACACGCACAGGGGCGGGGACGGGTCGCGAAGTAGACGCGCTGTCGACCACGGGCGCCGCGACCACTGGCGCCGCGACCACGGGCGCCGCGACCACGGACGGCCGTGGATCGGCCGGCGCAGCCAAAACGGGCTTCGGCAGCGGAACAGGCACAATCTCCACGCGGCTTGCCAGCTGCAGCACCGGTTGACTTGGCGCCGCCAATACGAGCTCCGGCGCCGCCTGCGTGGTAGTCGGGCCGAGCGGCGCGGCAGCGACGGAGTCCGGAGCACTCGGTGCGACACCGATCATGGGCGATGGCGCCGGTGCCGGTGCGCGTGCCGGCGTCGCAACGGCGACCACAACCTGCCTCTTCACATCCGGCGTATTCACAACCGCCTGGCTCGGCGGCGTCGGCACGGGAGCCGCCGCTACGCGTGTCGTCGCCGTAGTATCGCTCGGCAGCGGCGCGTCGCCGGGAAGCATGTGCGCGAGCACCGACTCCGGCGTGAGATCGCGCGCGGCGTGCACCGCAGAGCCGAGCGCCGCAATGAAGTCGCGCGCGGTGGGCTCCGCCATCGTGATCGGCTCCTCACCATTCACGAGGAGGCGCAGCCCGGAGAACGGACCGCCCACACGGCGCAGCATCGTGACGTCGATGCTCACCGCCGATCCGAGGAGCGGACCCTCCGCCACACTCGTATCGCTGGCTGGCCGCGGCACGACCGCTCCAACGCTATCGATCCAGTGTTGCAGCCTCGCCGCATCCATTTCGTGCGCCCGCGCAAACGCATCGCGAAAGCCGCGGCCCACGAAGAGCTCTACAGCGTTCGCGCTCGTGCCGCGCACCCACACGATGTACCCGCCAACGGTCACCGAGCCTGTCTCGCGAAAAGTCGTCTGCGCACGCGCGCCTGCGGCCGATGCCACCAGCACCCCTGCACACGCGATCGCGATGCGAATTCGTCCCCTCATTGCTACTCCTCGGCTCACTCACGGACACACGCTCCCTACCTATGGATGGACCTCCGCGGAGCAACGCGCGCAACACGCGTAACGGAGTGTTACACGGACCATCCCGTTACACCCTGCGAAAAGAAGATTTGCACGAGGCTTGCGAAGACCCCATACTCGGGGGGTTTCACCCGAACGATGGAGTGCAGTGCAAGTCGGATCGACGGTCTTTTCCTGGGTCACGCTGCTCGCAGCGGGGATCGGAGCGCTCGCGGGCGCTGCGATCGCTTCGGTCGTGTGGTCGCGGCGTGCGCGCCAATCGCGGCAGGACTTTACCTTCTCGATGCGCAAGCGAGCGGCGCAGTCGGAAAAGCTCCGCGATCAGTTCGGCGAGCTGCAGGAGCGGCTGCGCCAACACGACGCGATGCTCGTCGAGCTCACTGCCGCACGCCGCGATCTCGCCGCGCTCAGGGTGGAGCTCGAGCAGTCGCGCGCCACGCTCGATGACGCGCAGCGCTCGCTCGCTACCCTGCGCGCCGATGCGGGGGACGCCGAGTCCCGCTTCGCGGCACAGCTCGAGTCCGAGCGTATGGACAGCGCCGAGCGCCGCCATCACGTCGAGTCCGAGCTCGCGGGCGCGCGCGACGCGATGCTCACGATGCAGGACGATCTTACCTCCGCGCGAGCCAACGCGCAGCGCACGATCGATCGCCTCGAAATGGATCTCGACGCGACGCGGCTGATGCTGCATCAAAGCGCCGAGTCGCTGCGCGTCGAGCGCGAAGCGGCGGCCTCGATGCGCGATGAGCTCCGCGCGCAGATCGCCAGCGTCGACTGGGATCGGCAGCGCGCGGAGCTCGAGTTGCAGGAGGTGCGGCGCGAGTGGGCCGACAAGCTCACGGCGACGCAGCCATACATTGCGACGATGCGCGAACAGTATCTCCTCGCCGCGGCGGAACGCGATGCGATGGTGAAGGAGCTCACGGTGCAACGCGAGCGCACGGAGGAAAACGCGCGTACGATCGAAGAAACGCGCGCCGAGTTCGCGCTCGCGCTCGACGAGGAGCACCGAACGGCGATGGAGCTGCTCAATCGCGCGTGGAGCTACGTGCAGCGCTATCCGCGCATCCCGGACTCGTGGTCGGAAACGCTCGCACGCACCGGCGCGACGGCGCGCCCGCCAACGGTGCCCGACGACATGCCGCAGCCGTCGACGCGCCCCTCCGAGACGGAGACGCGCATCGAGGTCGAGCCACAGGCGGACCGCGCGCCCTTCCCCTCGGCGACTGCTGCACAGTCCCCCCAGCACACGGCCGCTCCCACGACACGGCACTCCGACTACGACATCGAGGCGGAGCTTGCCGATGCGATCGCAGAGGATCTCGAGGCGCGGAGCTTTGCGCGCAACCGGAAAGCGCGGAAGCCGATCGGCACGGTGAAGCTCGGGAACGAGACGGTCGTGGTATGCGATGACGGCTCGACGTGGCGCAAGAGCGAGCGCGGATGGCGGCAGGTTACGCCGCTCCCGGGATCTCCCGTACTCTCGCGCGAGCCGAGGATCGAGCGCGCGGGGTAGCTTTCTCTCGCACGCGGCGCCGCGGAGCTAGGAGGCCGCCGTGCCTGCGAGCTGTGACGTGCAATTCGGACAGCGCGTCGCCGCTAGCGGAATGTCGATGGCGCAGTATGGGCACGACTTCATGTTCGTGGCCGGAGGCGGCTGGCGCACGAGTCGGTTCACCGCGCGCACGATGAGAAAGGCGCAAAAGCCGACGATCAGGAAGGACACGACATTGTTGACGAAGATCCCGTAGTTGAGCGTGGTTGCTCCCGCCGCCTTAGCCGCCTCGACGGACGGATACGGACCGGGCACGGCCGCGCCGTCCTTCAGCACCACAAACTTGTTCGAGAAGTCGATCCCACCCGCAGCCATTCCGATGGGCGGCATGATCACATCGTCGACGAGCGACTTCACCACGGCGCCGAATGCCGCTCCGATGATGACGGCGATCGCCAGATCCACCACGTTGCCCCGCAAGATGAACGTCTTGAAATCCTGCAGCATGCGCAGTCTCCGGGTAGATGTCGGGCCCGCGCCAGAGGCGACAGGGTGGGAAATGCTGCGGATAATGTACCGGATTTGAAAACCAATGCGAGAATTGGCGAGCTAAGCTGTTGGGATTTACACAACGCGTACCGAGTCGCTACTTGACGGCTTCGTTCGCGTGGGGCAATTACACCAATCCGCTTCTCAACCGAGGTTTCAATGACCTCTGCTCGTCGTACGCGCGCACTCGTCACGATCGCAGCCGCGTCGATACTCACCATCGTCGCCTGCTCCGAGCAGGCACCGCTCGCACCCCGCGTCGACGCCACCGTCGCATCGGCCGCATCGCAAAGCGCACTCGGGAAGGTCGGCGCGAATCGCCGGCTGATTGCGCTCCGCGACGGCCGCCCAGCCGCCGCCGTGCTCGCGCGCATTCGTGCGCTCGGCGGAACCGTCTCTCGTTCGCACGAAGGCGCGGGGCTCGTCGTCGCCAGCGGGCTCTCCGACGCAGCCGCCGCATCGCTCGCGCAGCACGCCGATGTCTCCGATGTGCTCAGCGACCGTATGGTGCAGTGGGTCGAGCCAAAGGCGCTGAAGGTGGGCGCCCTCACCGCGAACGCGAGCGCGGCCGCGGACGCCGCTGCGCGTCAGGGAGGACAGCCCGACGATCAGAGCGGCGCGCAGTTCTTCGCGCGCTTTCAGTGGAACATGCGCCAGATCCGCGCGTCGAACGTCTGGCTGCTCCGGGACGGTCACGGCAAGGGTACCACGGTCTGCGATCTCGACACTGGGATCGATCCGACACATCTCGATCTCGCGGGTAAGGTCGACGTCGGCGTCAGCACCTCGATGGTCGTGACGGAGCCCGACATTCTCGATTACAACGGACACGGAACCTTCGTCTCGAGCCAGATCGCAACGAACGGAATCGGGATGGCGTCGGTCGCGCCCGAGGCCACGCTCTGCCAGGTGAAGGTGCTCGACGTGAGCGGTTCCGGATTGCTCTCCGATGCGATCGCGGGAGTGATTTACGCCGCGGACGCGAAGGTGGACGTCATCAACATGAGCTTCGGAGCGTACTTCACGCTGCGCGATCCGGACTTCCGCCAGATCAAGCAGGACTTTCAGCGCGCGGTTAATTACGCGCACCGAAAAGGGGTCACCCTGGTCGCGTCCGCCGGGAATGGTGACGCGCAGGGCGTCGGAATCGATCTCGCGACCGATCAGCGCAGCCTGTTTCAGCTTCCGGCGGAGCTCAACAACGTGATCAGCGTTGGAGCCACGGCGCCGCACGCGCAGCAGCCCGGCACCTTCGACAATCTCGCGTCGTATTCTAACTACGGCTTCCCTGGGGTGGATGTGTTCGCGCCCGGCGGCGACTTCGTGGACGGAAGCGTCATCGAAGATCTCATCCTCGGCGCGTGCAGCAGCTTCTCGAATCCGGCATGCGCAGGTGGGAGGACGTATTCGATTGGCGCGGGGACGAGCTTCGCAGCTCCGCTCGTGGCCGGCGAAGCCGCGGTGATCGAATCCGATACCCCGGGGCGCAAGGCGAAGCTGGATGCATGCATCATCGAAAGCTCCGACAGGCTGAGCCGTCGCGTTCCGGATCGGATTTTCGCATTCGGCCGCATCGATGTTCTCGGCGGCATCCACTGTCGACGCATCGACTAGCCGTCGAGCCGACTGCGGGCGAGCGACGAGCTCGTCCGCAGTTGTCTCCCTGCGCGCACCGCAATCGGGCGTTCTCGCAGAACGAGGGCATGGAGCGTGCAAACCACAGCGTTCGAAAGCAACGCGGGTGCAGAAACCAACTGGCCATTCCTGCACCGTGCACCCTGTCAATCGGCCCTGGAGCACGCACATGTCACTGAAGAACGCCGAAGTCGTATCGATTCTCAACGAGTTGATCGAGACCTGTGAAAATGGAATCGAGGGATTCAAGAGCGCGAGCGAAGCTGTCGAGAACCCGTCGGCGAAGGCGCTGTTCGTCTCTCGAATTCCGAACATCCAGCGGGGCGAGTCGGAGCTGAAAGCGGAAGTCCGGCGGCTCGGCGGGGATCCGGAAAAGCGCGGCTCGATCGCGGGGGCTCTCCATCGCGGCTGGATCGACCTGAAGTCGGCCGTTACCGGGAAAAATCAGGAGGCCATCGTGATGGAGTGCGAGCGCGGAGAGGAGCACGCGGCCCATTCGTACGAGGACGCGCTGCAGAAGGATCTTCCGCTGGACACGCGCGCGATCGTCGAGCGGCAGTATCGAGGGGTGGTCGAGAATCTCGAGCGCGTGCGTGCACTGAGCTCCGATCCATCCGTGTCGACCAAGGGTGCAGCGACGCCCGCGGCTCGGACACCGGAAGGCGAAACGCGTCCGTCGATGTAGTTGTAGTAGTAGTTGTTGTAGCGAGCTCCTTACGATTGAGTGCCCGCATTGCGAGTGTGCGCGATGCGGGCACTTTTCGCATTCGCCACTTGCAGTCGGGCGAACTGCCGAGCTAATTCGCATCATCCCAATCGTAGAGGCTCCGTTGTCGCTCCTTTCGCCGTTCCGTCGCTCCGCATGCGTGAGCGCACGACTTACTGTCGCCACGCTCTTTCTCGCGCTCTCCGCCCGCGGCATCGCCGCGCAGAAGATCACCTACCCCGGCTCGATCGTCGAGGATTCGGTAACCTGGCGCGGGCTCCGGTGGCGCGACATCGGGATTTTTCGCGGCGGCCGGAGCATCGCGGTGGCCGGCTCGGCGAAGCGTCCATTCGAATACTGGATGGGAACGGCGGGCGGCGGCGTCTTCAAGACCAGCGACGGTGGGAACAGCTGGGCGCCGTCGAGCGATGGATACTTCGGCGGAACAATCGGCTCGATCGCCGTGAGCGCGTCGAATCCAGACATTGTGTACGTGGGCACGGGGGAACACGCAATTCGCGGGAACGTCTCCCACGGCGACGGGATGTTCAAGTCCACGAATGACGGCAAGAGCTGGACGTACGTGGGGCTCGCGCAGACCCAGCAGATCTCGCGCGTGCGCGTGCATCCGACGAACCCGGACATCGTCTGGGTCGCCGCGTTCGGGCACGTGTACGGGCCGAACGCGGATCGCGGGGTGTACAAGACCACCGACGGCGGGAAGTCCTGGAAGAAGGTTCTCTTTCGGAACGATTCGACGGGCGCCGCGGACCTCGCGCTGGATCCGACCAATCCCGATGTCCTCTACGCGACGTTCTGGCAGGCGTACCGCAAGCCGTGGTATTTTTCCTCGGGCGGCGCGGGGTCGAGCATCTACAAGAGCACCGACGGCGGCGAGCACTGGAAGGAGCTCACGCACAACAAGGGGCTCCCCGCGGGAGTACTCGGGCGCATCGGGATCGAGGTATCGCCCGCGAAGCCATCGCTTCTCTGGGCGCTCATCGAAGCGGACTCGGGGGGCCTCTACCGCTCCGATGACGCGGGCTCGACGTGGCGCTTCATCAATGGCGACAATCGCATTCGCGAACGCGCGTGGTATTACATGCGCGTGATGGCCGACCCCGTCGACACGAATCTCATCTACGCGCCGAACGTGTCGCTCATGAAGAGCATCGATGGCGGCAAGCATTTCACGGTGCTGCGCGAGCCGCACGGCGACGATCACGACCTCTGGATCGCTCCGAACGATGACGCGCGGATGATCCAGTCCAGCGATGGGGGAGCGAGCGTGTCGCTCACCCGCGGCTCGAGCTGGACGGACCAGGACTATTCGACGGCGCAGTTCTACCACGTGACGACGACGAATCACTTTCCCTATCGCGTCTGCGGCGCGCAGCAGGACAATTCTGGTGTGTGTGGGCCGAGCCGCTTTCCCGGAGGAATTCCGCGCAGCGAGTGGTACGACGTGAGCGGCGAAGCGGGCTTCGTTCAGGCGCGTCCCGACGATCCGGACATCACGTACGGCGGCGACAACAGCGGAACGATCTTCCGCGTCGATCACAAAACGGGATTCGCGCGCTCGATCAACGTCTGGCCGGACAGCCCCGATGGCCATCCCGCGAGCGAAGCCAAGTATCGCTTTCAATGGACCGCGCCGCTCCTCATCTCGCCGTTCGATCCGCATGTGCTCTACACGGGTGGCAATCGGCTCTTCAGGACGGTCACGGAAGGACAGAGCTGGACGCCCATCTCACCGGATCTCACGCGCCACGATCCGGCGACGCTCGGCATCTCGGGGGGACCGATCACGGCCGATCAGACGACCGTCGAATATTTCGGAACGATCTTCGCGCTCGCCGAATCGAATCTCGCGAAAGGCGAGTTGTGGGTCGGCTCCGACGATGGGCAGCTCCATCTGTCGCACGACGCAGGAGTGAGCTGGACCGACATCACGCCGAAGGCGCTTGGCGACTTCGCACGCGTGTCGAGCATCGAGCCGAGTCATTTCGTGCGCGGCACGGCGTACGCGGCGGTGAACCGGTATCAGCTCGAGGACATGACACCATACGTCTGGAAGACGACGGACTACGGAAAGAGCTGGTCGCGCATCGATGCCGGCCTCCCCGCCGGCGAGTTCGCTCGCGTCGTACGCGAGGATCCCGCGCGCAAGGGACTACTCTACGCGGGAACGGAGCGCGGCGTGTGGGTGAGCTTCGACGATGGCGCGCACTGGAAATCGCTGCGACGCAATCTGCCGATCGTTCCCGTGCACGATCTCGCGATCAAGGATGGGGACTTGATCGCGGCGACGCATGGCCGCGGCTTCTGGATACTCGACGACATCTCGCCGCTGCGGCAGATGACCGACGGGATCGCGAGCGCGGCGGCTCACCTCTTCAAGCCGAGGGACGCCTGGCGGGTGCTGTGGGGAAATCCACAGCCGCCCGACGCCGCGCGGCCCGTGGGGATGAACCCTCCCGACGGCGCCCTCGTCTACTACTCGATCGCGACCCCCCATCAGCAGGTGACGGTCGACATCCTCGACGCCAGACACCGTCTCATCCGCACCTTCTCGAGCCTCCAGGATTCTCTCGAGCGCGCGGACAGCGTGCACGATGACAGCGTGCATCACGTCGAAGTCGACAGCTCGCGGAAGTCGCTCAACGACTCACTCGTGCACGCGGGACAGAAGCCGGATACGAGCAAGCTCGTGTACGGTGAGGACACGGGGCGCAACGAGGATGAGAAGCCCTGGCCCCAGCGCGTACCGCCGGCACCACGCGCACCGGACAAGCAAGGGCTCAACCGATTCGCGTGGAATCTCCGCTACCCCGAAGTGCCGGGCTTCGCGGGGATGCTGGGGGTGACTACAGATGGGCCGATTGCCCTGGCCGGGCGCTACTGGGTGCGGGTCCACGTCGGAAGCTGGGTCGACTCCGCGAGCTTTCTCATCAAGGAAGATCCGCGCGTGCATGCGACGCCAGCCGAGCTGGCGGCGCAGTTCGCGTTCCTGCAGCAGATTCACGACACGGTGAGTGCCGGGACGAGGGCGGTGATCACGATTCGCAACGTGCGCGCACAGCTCGAGGACCGGCTCACTGATCTGCGCGGAGGCGACAGCGCATCCCTCGCGCCCCTCGCTGCCGAGTTGCGCGACTCACTCGCGGCAGCCGAACGACAGCTGTATCAGGTTCGCTTTCAAGCCGATGAAGACTATCTGAACTACCCCGCGATGGCGACGCAGCGCATCAGCGCGCTGACATCGCACGTATCGTCGGAAAGCGGGAAGATGGCCGCGCAGCAGCGCGGGGTGTTCATGCAGTTCGCGCCGATTTTGCAGCGCGATCTCCTCGCCTACAAGCGCGTGCTCGCAACCGAGCTTCCGAAGGTGAACGCGAAACTGCTCCAACTCGGCAAGCCCGCCATTCTTCCGCAGGCGAAGGAGCTGCGACCGCCCAAGCCGGCGGCCATTGTGTCGCTGGAAAAGTAGAGATTGCGCACGCGCGAAATCAGCGCGGGACCAGCGGCGCGTCGGGAAAGAGGCTGCGAATCACCGCATCGGCAACAACGGCGCGCACCATGCCGAACCTCGGCGTGTCGCGCGTCGGGTTCACGCGATTGGTGAGCAGCACGATGACGAGGTCACGGGTGGGGTCTATCCAGATCGACGTGCCCGTGTACCCCGTATGCCCGAAGCTTCGGGCGGACGCGTAGCTCCCCGCGGAGGAATTCTCGGATGGCGTGTCCCATCCGAGCGCGCGTGACGACCCCGACGGCTCATTCTGCCGTATCGTCCACGTGGTGAGCGCGGCCGGTGGCTGCAGCGCGCCCGTCACGGTGCGGCCGAGGGAGCCCGCGAGCACCCATTCGCCGAAGCGCAGGAGATCCTCGGCATCGCTGAAGAGCCCCGCATGTCCGGACACGCCGTCGAGTCGCCACGCATTCTCGTCGTGCACGTCGCCGCGCAGCGCCTTCGTGGGTCGCCCGGGCACCTGCTCGATCTCGGTCGAAGCGATCTCCTCCCGCCACTCGCGCGGCGGGAGGTAGCGCATGCGCGTGAAGCCCAGCGGCGCGGCGACGCGCGCCGCGAACAGCGCGTCGATGTGCTTGCCGTACTGCCGTTCGAGAATCGACGCGAGAGCAATGGCGCCGAGGTCGGAGTAGACCATGCGCGCGCCCGGAACGGTGTCGAGGCTCGCGCCGAGCGCCTCGACGAGGGCGTCGTGGCGGCTCCCGGGATGTTTCCAGAGCGGTGGCACCGGGTCGGGCGGAAGCCCACTGTCGTGCAGCAGCAGATCGCGCACGCGCACGCGCGACTTCTCCCCGGCGCCGCGCGCGAACTCGGGGAGGTAGTGCACCACGGGCGAGTCGAGGGCGAGCGTCCCTTCTTCGACCGCCAGCATGGCCAGCGTCGTAAGGGCGACCACCTTGGTGAGAGACGCCATGTCGTAGAGCGTGCGCCCGTCGGGTGGGCGCGGATCGTCCACCGCGAGCTGGCCGATCGAATGCTCGAAATGTCGCCCGCCGACGGAGACGGCCAGCACCGCGCCGGGCGCCGCGCCCGCTGCGATGGCAGAGTCGAGCGTGCGCGCCGCAGGAGCGAGCTGCATCGAGAGCGCCGCGTCGAGGGAGATCGGAACGCTGTGCGGGAGCGCGGCGTGCGCGCACGCGCTCGCGAGGGACGCAGCCGTCAGGGCTGCCAGGATGCGAAAGCGTCGATGCATCGGTCGAAGCTAATCAGACTCGATGCAAAACGGGCGGGCGCCGAAGCGCCCACCCGTCGCTCGAATCGAAACGACGATGCCTAGAACGAGATGCCAGCCAGTACGGCCCAATTCTCGTTCTTCGCACCTCCAGAGTTGCTGTTGGCGTTGATGTTCGTAAAGCCATGCGTGTAGCGCCCCTGGAGACTCAGCTCCTGTGCACCGACGCGAAAGCCCACACCCGCCGAGGCGACGCCCGCGAAGTCGACCTTTTTCACGTCGACGCTCTCGGCGCTGCATGAGGCACTCTGGCTACCAACGGTCTCCTTGCAATTGAGCTTGAGGCCAAACGAAGGCCCAACGCTGACGAACGGATGCACGGGAGAGTGCGTCGGAAAGCGATACCCCAGCTGCACCGGAACTCGGAGGTAGTCGAGCTTCAAAATCAGGTCGTTGGCACCTTGTTGTGTCTCACTCGCGCCTTCCTGTGAATACAGAGCGTCGCCTTCGACGAAAAAATGGCTCGGCAGATGGAACGTGAGCGAGAGGCCGCCCACGATGCCGGTACGCGACTTCGAGTTCTGGTCGTTCGCGCCCTTGATCTTTGCGAAGTCGACGCCTCCGAGCAATCCAAACGATGGGTGCGGAACCATGTCCTGCGCGCCCAGGGGGGTCGCGCCGACGGACGCGATCAGTGCCGTAGCGATCATGATGGAGCGACGATGCATATGCCTCTTGTCTGGCGTGATTGCGGTCGCGAGGGCGCAGGTGGCTGGGTCGCCTTTCTGCGCCTGCACGCCAATCGCCCGGGGGCGTGACGGGCAACCGTTACAGGACGACCCAGGTGCGGCGAAGGTTTTAGGAGGTCCAGCACTCGAAGTCCATTAGTGATACGCGCGCGCCCGTGGGGTTGCGCGGCTCTGCGCGCGATGCGACGTCCATGAGCTCGATGCGCATTGCGAAGCACGACTTAATCGGAATGGAGTTCGCGAATGAAATGATCGCGACAGTCCACGGCATCTGTGCGGTGCCGAAGGTCTGAAGGGATGTGGCGGGGCGCGGCAACACGACGGCCCCGGCCGCCTGCGCGCTCGACTGCGCGCTCGCCTGCGAGGCCGAGATCCAACTGGCGCACACGACAATTGCCATTCGCGAAGCTGTGACACACCGGCCCATGTATCCCCCAGGGAAACGTTGAGACGGAGTAACGCGGCCAAGGCCCCTGCCATCTCACATTCCCGCCCCTCGCCGGGTGCGTACGGGGGTGGACTTAGCCCGGGCCGCCCCGCATGATTGAAGTGCTGAGCGCATGTGCCCTGCGCGCCTCTGCCGCAACGATGCCGCCGCGCCGTACGTAAGCTGAGAGCGGCATGGCTGGGATCGCATGCTTCACGACCGCCCCGACTGCCATGACATCTCTGAATCGTTCAATATCCCTGCTGCCGATCGCCTTCGCCATCGCTGCGTGCTCCAGCCATTCGTCCGCCTCTCCCCGAGCGAGCGCTCCATCTCCCGTGCAGGCGCAGGGCGAGGCGGCCGCGTTCGCACGCGCGCGTGCCGACAGCATCCGCAATCCCTACACGGCCGCCGACGTGCGCTTCATGCAGGGGATGATCGGGCATCACTCGCAGGCGATCGCGATGGCGACGTGGGCGCCGACGCACGGCGCGAACGCATCCGTGCGCACCCTCGCCGAGCGGATCATCAACGCGCAGCAGGATGAGATTGCGACGATGCAGACGTGGCTCGCCGATCGCCATCAGACGGTGCCTGAAGCGAAGCCGGGACCCATGAAAATGATGATGAACGGAAAGGAGCAGGAGATGCTGATGCCCGGGATGCTTACCGAAGCGCAAATGCACCAGCTCGACCTCGCGAGAGGCCCGGATTTCGATCGTCTCTTCCTCACCGACATGATCCAGCACCACCGTGGCGCGGTGTCGATGGTGAAGGATCTCTTCGGCACTTATGGAGCGGTGCAGGACGAGGTCATTTTCAAATTCGCGTCGGACGTGAACGTGGATCAGACAACCGAGATCGCGCGCATGGAGCGAATGCTCAGCTTCTACGCTGCAGAAAAGGGCGCGCAGTAGCTCGCGCGCCGCGCACCACTGCCCGCTCTACCCCGCCCTCAGGAGGAATTCGCAATGGCATTTGTATTTCGTGCTCGTCGCACCGCACTTCCGTTCGCCGCCGGCGCGCTGCTCGCGGCGGGCTGCGCCCATAACAGTTCGATGGCCAGCGGCACCGCGTCGCCGAAGTCGAGTATGTCGGCGACAGCTCCGAATCCCGATCCCCGCGTCGGTCTCAGGGCGGGGCTCATGGACGCACAGGAAGCCACGTGGAATCTGCACGTCGTCTCGCGCACGCAGCCCTCGCCCAAGTTCGTCGGCATCACGAACTCCGATCTCGCCTTCACCGGCCCCTACGCGATCCAGGGGAGCTACGCCGGCTACCAGATCTGGGACATCTCGAATCCGTCGCACCCGACGCTCAAGACGGCCTACTACTGCCCCGCCTCGCAGAGCGATGTGTCCGTGTACAGGAATCTGCTCTTCGTCTCGGGTGAGGGTCTCACGGGGCGCCTCGATTGCAGCGGCGAAGGCGTGAAGGACACGGTGAGCAAGGATCGGCTCCGCGGCCTCCGCATCTTCGACATTACCGACATCGCCAATCCGAAAAACGTCGGCAACGTGCAGACGTGCCGCGGCTCGCACACGCACACGGCGCTGGTCGATCCGAAGGATCCGGACAACGTCTACATCTACATCTCGGGCTCGTCGCGCGTTCGTTCGTCGAGCGAGCTCCCGGGATGCAGCGGCGCTGCCCCTGACCAGGACCCCAACTCGGCGCTCTTCCGCATCGAAGTCATCAAGGTCCCGCTCGCGCATCCCGAGCAGGCCGCAATCGTGAGCTCGCCGCGAATCTTCAACGATCTCACGGCGCCCGCGAGGCACGGTGAAGCGGCCGTAGACATCGCTGAAAACGACAAGGCCGTCGCCGACGCGAAGGCGCACGGCGGTTTCACCGCGACCATCCGCGGTCGCGAGCAGGTGCTAGGCCCGCGCTTCGTTCAGCCCATGCTCGACAGCGTCGTCAAGATGCGCGGCGGCACCGGAGCCGCGACATCGGCCGACAGCGCCGCCGTCCGCGCCGCGATCCCGGGGATGATCGCGGCGATGATCGGTCCGCCCCCCGCCAATCCGAACGCGGGTCCGACGCAGTGCCACGACATCACCGTCTATCCGGCCATCGGCATGGCAGGGGGCGCGTGTGAGGGCTACGGGATGCTCCTCGATATCCGCGATCCTGCGCACCCGGTGCGGGTCGCAGCGGTGTCGGACTCCAACTTCTCCTACTGGCACTCGGCCACGTTCAACAATGACGGCACCAAGGTGCTCTTCAGCGATGAGTGGGGCGGTGGCGGGCAGCCGAAGTGCCGCGTCACGGACAAGAAGGAATGGGGAGCAGACGCGCTGTTCACGATCGTCGGCGGCAAGATGCAATTTCAGAGCTACTACAAAATGCCGGCGCCGCAAACCAAGAACGAGAATTGTGTGGCGCATAACGGCTCCCTCGTACCGATCCCCGGCCGCGACGTGATGATCCAGTCGTGGTACCAGGGAGGCCTCTCGCTCTTCGACTGGACCGACATTGCGCATCCGAAGGAGATCGCGTTCTTCGATCGCGGGCCAGCCGATTCGACGCGCATGGCGGCAGGCGGCTCCTGGTCCGTCTACTGGTACAACGGTGTCATGGTGAGTTCGGAAATCTCGCGCGGGCTCGACATCGTGGAGCTCACGCCGAGCGCGTTCATCTCGCAGAACGAGATCGATGCGGCGAAGACCGTGAAGTGGGACTATCTGAACACGCAGGGGCAGCGCAAGATCGTGTGGCCGCCAAGCTTCGCGCTTTCGCGCAGCTACGTCGACCAGCTCGAGCGGTCGCACGGGCTCGCGGCGGACAAGCTCGCCGCGGTGCGCTCATCGCTCTCGGGCGCCGAGAAGGCATCGGGGAGCGAACGAAGCACCGCGCTCACGGCGCTGTCGACGCAGATCGATGGCGATGTAAGTGGCTCGAGCGACGGCGCAAAGGTGCAGAAGCTGTCCGAGTCGTTGAAGGCGCTGGCGTCCGGGCCATAGCAGCGCGCTGGAAAATGCGCCCCCGACTTCCGGGGCGTGCGTGCGACCCTCCCCCGTGTACCGCC
>JBBSEY010000033.1:0-20741 GCA_038239265.1 Gemmatimonadales bacterium
CCTGCAACGACAGCCTCACGAGGCTCGGCACCTACTACATCGATCTCTATCAGCTACACGCGCCGGACCCTGCCGTGCCCATCGCCGAAACACTCGGCGCACTCAACGAGCTCGTGGTGTCGGGGAAGGTGATCGAGATCGGATGCTCCAACTTCACGGGGGAGCTGATCGAAGAGGCCGAGCAGACGAGCGTGCACTCCGGTGTCGCACGGTTCGCCAGCGTACAAAACCACTACAACATGCTCAAGCGCGACGACGAGTATGACGCGATCCCCGAGTGTGAGCGCCTCGGGCTGGCGTACCTGCCATACTTTCCGCTTGAAAGCGGGCTGCTCACGGGCAAGTATCGAAAGGGGGCCGCAGCGCCGGCGGGTACGCGAATCGCAGATGGCGGGTGGCTCGCCGAGAAGTACACGGATCACAACATGGAGCTCATCGAGCGGCTGCTCGCGTTCGCCGAGGCGAACGATCATACGATGCTCGAGCTCGCGATGTCGTGGCTGCTTCGTTTCCCGGTCGTGTCATCGGTAATTGCGGGCGCGACGACGCCGGAGCAGGCCCGCGGCAACGCGTCGTCGCCGAACTGGGAGATGAGCCCGAGTGACATCGAAGCGATCGACGAGATATTGAAGCGCAGTTGAGCGAATTCCACAACGAGGCGGGTACACGAATGGCTACGACGAATACCACACACGTGCGCGAGTTGCTCGCGGTGGGCACCGAGGCGCCGGATTTCACGCTCAACTCCACACCCGACCAGAAGGTCACGCTCTCCGAATTCAGGGGGCGGCCGGTCGTACTCGTCTTCTATCCGGCCGACTGGAGCCCGGTCTGCGGGGATCAGGTCGCGCTCTACAACGAGATGCTCGACGAGTTCGCCGAGTCGAATGCGCAGATCCTCGGCGTCTCGGTAGACGGCGTGTGGAGTCATCTCGCCTTCGCGAAGGATCGCTCTCTCCACTACCCATTGCTCGCGGATTTCGAGCCGAAGGGCGAAGTATCGAGAGCGTACGGCGCATATCACGATGACATTGGAGAGTCTTCGCGCTCGCTCTTCGTGCTCGATGCGTCGGGAGTGATACGCTGGAATTTGTTGTCGCCGGACGGCGTGAACCCGGGGGCCGCGGGAATTCTCAAGGCGCTCGATGCGCTGACTCCGGAGCAGCGCGGTTCTGCGGCCGTGGGCAAGGCGTCGTGACGGTGCGCGACGAGGCGCCGACGCTCACGCCTCCGGTGAGCGAGAAGGATCACGCGCAAGGCCCCGCAACCGCGCGGGTGACGCTCGTGGAGTACGGCGACTACGAGTGTCCGTACTGCGGAAATGCGCACGCGGTCGTGAAAGAGGTACGGAAGGCGATGGGAAAGGAACTTCGCTTCGTCTTTCGCAATTTTCCGCTGCGCCAGGCGCATCGGCATGCGGAGCATGCGGCGATCGCTGCGGAAGCTGCGGGAGTGAAGAGTGACAAGGCATTTTGGGCAATGCACGACACGCTCTACGAGAACCAGCGCGCACTGGACGATGACGATCTCGCCGGCTTCGCCGAGAAGCTCGGGGTCTCGAGGGTTGCGCTCGATGAAGCGTACGCCGGCGGCGCTGCCGCTGATCGTGTGCGCGCAGACTTTCGGGGCGGCGTCCGAAGTGGTGTGAACGGCACGCCAACGTTTTTCATCAACGGCGCACGCTTCGATGACAACTGGTCCGACATTCCGGCCTTCCTCTCTGCGCTTCGCGCGGCGGCGCACTCAACGGAGTAACGCGCTCGACCCTTTGGTATTCGAGCGCTGGAGATGCACAATACGTCCGCTCGACTTTTGAACGAACAAATCACGTTTACGTATTCGACCAAAGGACAATCGCGAATGCCACAGACCGCCGAGTATACCGCAAAGCAAACCAAGGCTCCCGCTTCAAAGACCGCTGCCTACGCTGCGCTCAGCGCAACGACGCCGGTAGAGCCATTCGAAATCGAGCGCCGCGCGCCCCGCCCCAACGACGTCGCCATCGAGATTCTGTTCTGCGGCGTATGCCATTCCGATATCCATCAGGCGCGCGACGAATGGGGAGGCTCGATCTTCCCGATGGTCCCGGGGCACGAGATCGTCGGCCGCGTTACGGCCGTCGGTGGCGCGGTGACCAAGTTCAAGGTGGGCGAGCTCGCCGGCGTCGGCTGTATCGTCGATTCCTGCCGCGTCTGCGCGAATTGCAGGGACGGCGAAGAGCAGTATTGCAACAACCCCGGCGCAACGCTCACGTACAACGGCCGCGACAAGAACGGGGAGGTCATGCAAGGTGGCTACTCGACGTCCATCGTCGTCGACGAGAACTACGTTCTACACATCTCCGACAAGCTGGATCTCGCGGCTACCGCTCCCCTTCTCTGCGCCGGAATCACTACCTACTCGCCGCTTCGCCACTGGAACGTCGGCAAGGGGAGCAAGGTCGGCGTGATGGGACTTGGCGGCCTTGGACACATGGGGCTCAAGTTCGCACACGCGTTCGGCGCGCACGTGGTGCAGTTCACGACGTCGCAGAACAAGGTGGCCGACGCCAAGAAGCTCGGCGCCGATGACGTGGTGATCTCGACGGACCCCGCACAGATGCAGGCGCACGCGGGCACCTTCGACTTCATCCTCGACACGATTTCCGCGCCGCACGACATCGCGAGCTATCTCCACCTGCTCAAGCGCGACGGTGTTTTGTGCATGGTCGGTGCACCCGAGGCTCCGCTCTCGGTGCCCGTCTTTTCCCTGCTCGGCCGTCGTGCATCGCTCGCGGGCTCGGGGATCGGCGGGATCGCAGAAACCCAGGAGATGCTCGACTTCTGCGCCGAGCACGGTATCGTATCCGACATCGAGATGATCCCGATCCAGAAGATCAACGAGTCGTACACCCGCATGCTCAAGAACGACGTGAAGTACCGGTTCGTGATCGATACGGCATCGCTAAAGTCGGCGAACGCGGTCCGATGATCGGCTGAAGGAGTGGTAACCCGATTGGAGGTTTATTTCCAACTCGTAATGCTGTAACAGGATAGATCAGTTGGAGGGCGTCGATGAAACGCATGAACGTGACCGGTGAAAAAGGTCGCGATCATGCGTTTCCGCTTATAATTTCCCTTGATTCTCGACTACGGGTGGCAAACTGGTGGATTCGCGCTCTGAGCCCCACGATTCCCGCGTCGAAGGTGCCGAGGAAGACACGCCCCCCGGCAGCGTGACGATGCCCGAGGGCGGGGCGGTCGAGCGGATGATGCCACTGGTCTACGAGGAGCTCCGGCGCATCGCGCGCCGGCAGCTTCGCCACGAGGGCGTCGGCCACACGCTCAACACCACCGCACTCGTGCACGAGGCCTATCTGCGTCTCGCCGCACCGTCGCACCTCGACGTGAGCGGCCGTGCGGAATTTCTCTCCATCGCGGCGATGGCGATGCGTCGTGTGCTCATCGATTACGCCAGACAGCGCACGGCTCAGAAGCGTGGCGGGGTGCAGATGCGCGTGGAGCTCGACGACATCGAGGTCGCGGCCGACGATCGCGCCGAGCAGTTGGTCGCGCTCGATGAGGCGCTCACGTCGCTCGCCGCATCGAATCCGCGGCTCGCGCGCGTGGTGGACTGCCGATTCTTCGGTGGCATGAGCCAGGAGGAGACCGCGCTCGCGCTTCAGCTCACGCCGCGCACCGTAAGGCGTGACTGGACGAAGGCGCGAATGTGGCTGGCGATAGCAATGGAGGCCGAGGAGCCGTGACGCCTGCCGCCGTCGCCGATCTCTGGGAACGCATCGAGCCCATTCTCGACAGCGCGCTCGAGCTTCCGCCCGACTCGTGGCCGGCGTATCTCGACACCGCCTGCGGCAAGGACACGCCGCTGCGCGCGGCCGTCGAGCGGCTGCTCATCTCGGCGGGGACCACGGAGGCCGAGATCGCGACGGATGCGGGGGCGGTCGCGTGGGCGCAGCCGCTCTTCGCCGAGCGCGAGATGGCGGCTCCGGAGCGCATCGGGCCCTACGTCATCGATCACGTGCTCGGACGCGGCGGGATGGGCTCCGTGTATCTCGCCTCGCGCGGCGATGCGGAGTTCGCGCCGCGAGTTGCGCTCAAGGTGATGCGGAGCGGACTCGATCAGGATCGCGTGCTCCTCCGGCGCTTCACCGAGGAGCGGCAGATTCTCGCGACGCTCGAGCACCAGGGGGTCGCGCGGCTGCTCGAGGGGGGCGTCACCCGAGACGGGCACCCGTGGTTCGCGATGGAGTACGTCGACGGCATGCCGTTGAACAAATACGTCGAGTCGCACGAGCTCCCGCTCGCCGACAAGCTCGCGCTCTTCCTCCAGATCTGCGACGCGGTATCGTACGCGCACCGCAACCTCATCGTGCATCGCGATCTGAAGCCGTCCAACATTCTCGTGACGGCCGACGGGCACATCAAGCTCCTCGACTTCGGGATTGCGAAGCTTCTCGCGCCGCAGGTGGGCGGCGACGCGCCGATCACGCGCACCGGGTTCCAGCCCTTCACCCCCGAGTACGCGAGCCCGGAGCAGGTGCTCGGTGAAACCGTCACGACGGCCGCGGATGTGTACGCGCTCGGCGTCGTGTTGTACGAGCTGCTCACGGGGGAGCGTCCGCTCAATCTCGCGCGCTCGAACCCCGCCGACTGGGCGCGCATCGTTCGCGAGGCTGCGCCGAAAACGCCGTCGGCGATCGTGGCCGATGGGAAGCCGCTCCGCGGTGATCTCGACACGATCGTGCTGATGGCGCTGCGCAAGGAGCCGGAGCGCCGCTACCCGTCGGTCGATCGGCTGGCCGACGACGTGCGCAGGCATCTCACGCAGCGTCCGGTGCTCGCGCGCGCCGACAGCCGCTTGTATCGCACGCGCAAATTCGTGCGGCGGCAGCGCGTGGCGGTGACCATCGGGACGCTCGTCACCATCGGGTTGGCAACGTTCGGCATCGTCACGCGAAGGCATAACGCGAAGCTCAAACGCGAGTCCGACAGGACGACGGCGCAGCGCGATCAGGCGAGCGCGGTCACGCACACGCTCTGGCAGCTGCTCGCCCAGCTCACCGATTCGCTCGGCAAGCCGCTGTCGGTGAGCGAGGTGCTCGATCATGCCGAGCCGACGATTGCCAGGCAGTACGCCGCGCAGCCCAACGTGCGCGCGACGATGCAATCCGCGCTCGGCGAGATCTTTCTGACGAACGGCGACCAGTCGCGCGCCGAGCAGCTGTTGCGCGAAGCGGTCGCGAGCCAGCGCGCGTATGGGCGCGACTCGGCCGATCTGGCAACGCGACTAGAGTCGCTCGGGAGATTGCTTCTGCGATCGCAGCAGTACGCGGGTGCGGAGTCGGCGGGGATGGAGGCGAGCGCGATACGCCAGCGCCTCACCCCTGGCGTGGTCGATCGCGAAGCGTCGGCGACTCTCGGCAGCGCGTTCATGGGGAACGAGCGATACGCCGATGCGGAGCGCGTATTTCGCGGGCTGGTGGCCGATCAGAAGAAGAATTCGAGGCAATTGCCGGGGACGTCGCCGCTGATTCTGCTCGGCGAGAGCCTGCGGAGACAGGGACGCAACGAGGAAGCGTCGGAGGCATTTCGCGAGGAGATCGCACGGTTGAACGCGGGTCCGGCCCCGGATTCCGAAAGCATGGCGGGAGTCGTCTCGTATCTCGCGGCAGCGCAGGGGATAATGGGGCACGGCGCGGTCGCGGACTCGCTCATGCAGCAGGCGTACGCGATGCTCGCGAATGTGCAGCCGCTTCGTTTTCGGCGCGTCGGACGCGGCACGGTGCTGGCGCATCGCGCCGAGCTCGCGGCGCGTGCCGGAGATGATCGCAGGGCCGCCCCCCTCGCCGACAGTGCGCGCGCGCTGTGGATGGGGAGTCTCCCAACGGGCGATGCGCGCTGGGCCTCGCTCGGCCGGGTGGAGGCGCTGCTCCTTCGAGATCGCAACCAGCCGGCCGCGGCGGTCGCGCGACTCAATGCGCTTCTGGATACACTTCGCTCGGCACCGCACGTCAATCTCTTCGTCTATCGACGCACGGAGGCGACCTTGGCAGATGTATTCGATCGTTGGGGGCAAGCGGACAGCGCGGCGGCGCATCGCGCGCTTACTCGGGCGGGCGCTCCGCTGACCGTCGGGACGGCGGCGCGGTGATCGCGATCCGTGCGGCGGCGGTCGCGCTCGTGGCGATGGCGACGGCGGCTGTGCCGGCGCATGCGCGAGGCAATGCGGGCGCGATCGCGAGCACGCGTGCGGATAGCGCGGCACTCACTCGCGCGCAGGTGGTCGCGCGGCTGGACTCCGCATCCGCAGACCATCCGGCGAACTTCTCCGGGCAGAATCTCTCGGGGCTCGATCTGTCGGCGCTCGACTTCAAGCGCGCGAATCTCTCGCATGCGAAGCTTGTCGGGACGAAGATGATCAAGGCGAAGATGTTCGGAGTGAACTTCGACGGTGCCAACGCGAGTGGCGCCGATCTCTCGGGGGCGACGCTCGACGTCACGACGATGCGCGCAACCGACTTCTCGCACGCAATCCTCAGGGACGCGAGCATGTATGCCGTCATCATCCAGGGCGTCGACTTCACCGACGCCGATCTCACCGGCGTGCGCATCATTGGCGCGGCGCAGGGCGCGATCTTCGTGCGCGCGAAGCTCGACCACGCGGACTTCGGTGCGGACCCGCGCAATCAGCCGATGGGGGTCATGCGGGTCGACCTCAGTGACGCGAATCTCAGCGGCGCAGACCTCACGGGGGCAAATCTCCGGAAGGTGAAGCTCACCCGGGCAACGCTCAGAGGGGCGAATCTCACGGGGACCGACCTGTCGCTGGCCGAGCTCTCCGGGGCGAACTTCGAGAAAATCGCGGGGCGCGCCGAGATCAAGGGGCTCGATCAAGCCAAGTTCCGCGATGAGGCGGTGTTCGACGCACCCTGAGAGTCCGCGTTGAAACCGGGCTCGGCATAACACAGTAGGGGGATCATGACCCCCACATCTCCCGCTGCACGCACGCTCACGCTCGAGGGAGTCACCAAGCGATTCCGGAACGGCGTCATCGCCGTACAGAATGTGTCGCTCAGCCTGCACAGAGGTGTGTTGGCGTTGCTCGGGCCGAATGGTGCCGGCAAGACGACGCTGATGCAGATGATCGCGACGATCACGAAGCCCACGTCCGGGCGAATACTCTTCGACGGCGTCGACAGCGCTCGCGAGCCGGATGCGCTGCGTCGGAAGCTGGGCTACCTGCCGCAGGACTTCGGAGTCTACGACGGGCTCACGGCGTCGCAGTTCCTCACGTATTTCGCCGCGCTCAAGGGGGTGCCCGGTCGAGCGCAGGTCGCGGCGATGCTCGAGCTCGTGAATCTGCACGCGGTCGCCGATCGGGCGGTGGGCGGCTTCTCCGGCGGCATGAAGCAGCGCCTCGGCATCGCGCAGGCACTCATCAACGATCCCGCACTGCTGATCGTCGACGAGCCGACCGCCGGCCTCGATCCCGAGGAGCGACTCCGCTTTCGCAATATTCTCTCGGACATCGGCTTCGACCGGCTGGTGATCTTCTCCACGCACATCGTGAGCGACATCGAATCGATCGCAACGGAGATCGCGGTAATGAAGGCCGGGCGTCTCGTCGCCACGGCGGCGCCCGCGGATTTCCTCCGCATGACGGCCGGGAGTGTGTGGGAGGTGCTGCTCCCGGTCGAGCGGTTCGACGTCGTTCGCAGAGCGCTTCGCATCGTACGCTCGTCGCGCACTGGCGAGGGCGTGCTCGCGCGCATCGTGCATCCCGAGCCGCCAATGGCAGGCGCGCTCGCGGTTGCGCCGGAGCTCGAGGACGCGTTCATCTTCGCGCTGAACTTCGGATCCGCCGCGTGAGCGCCGACGCCGGCGATTCGGCGGTCCCGCGCATCCTCGCGATCGCGACGACGGACGTGCGCATCCGCATCGCGCGCGGCTCCTCGGCCGTGCTCCTCGTGGCGCTCTGCATCTTCGCGTACGTGGTCGTTCCGGACCTCTCCACCGGCCGAGCGCTCATGATCGTGAATGGTCATCGCGCGCTCTACAACTCGGCGACGATCGCGCTGGCGACCTCCTCACTGTGCGCTGTACTGCTCGGCCTGGCGGGCTACTATCTCATCAGCACCACGGTGCGTCGCGATGTCGACACCCGCACGGGATTCGTGATCGCATCGACGCCGGTGCGAAACGCGGAGTACCTCGCCGGAAAGCTCATCGGAAACATCGTGTTTCTGTCGCTCAACGTGCTCGTGTACATGATCAACGTCATGGCGACGCAGCTGCTGCGCGGCGAGGCGCCGCTCGAGCCGTTGACCTTCGCCCTGATGTTCGCGGCGGTCATCGGGCCCGTGGTGATCGTCGTGTCGGGGCTGGCGTTGATGTTCGAGTGTGTTCGACCGTTGTCGGGGCGCATCGGCGACGTACTCTACTTTTTCCTGTGGGTGATGCTGCTCAGCGTTCCTGCATCTACCGCCGATTCGACGTACGCCGGGGGGATTGCATCGAGCTTCGACGTCTTCGGCATGGCGTTCATGATCAACGCGGCGAAGGGTCAGGCGGCGGGCGACTTCCATGCGCATCCCGAGATCAGCATCGGCAGCAGCCACTTCGATCCGGCGATGTCGCCCTGGACGTTCTCGGGGCTGGAGTGGACGGCGCCCGCGGTCGCCGCGCGCGCAACGTCGGCGCTGTTGGTCGTGCCCGCGCTTCTCATCGCGTGGCTCGCCTTCGCGCGCTTCGATCCTGCGCGGATCAAGGGTGGAGCTGGCGCTGCCCGCTCCGGGGTGCGCGGCCGCATCTCGGCGCCGCTCCGGCGAGTGCTCGACACGCTGCACCCTGCTTCGTGGGCGGGGCGCGGACTCCTGCGCACGACGCTTGGCGAGATCGCACTCACGATCATGCTGCGCCCGGCAGTTTTCGTGGCCGCTGTCGCCGCGTGCGTTGCAGGAGCTCTCGTCCCTGCGGCCGCCCTCCGGACGACGCTGCTGCCACTGATCTTCGTCGCACTCATCGTTACACTCGCCGAGATTCCCACACGCGATCGCATCGCGCGCGTGGATGGAATTCGGGGCGGAATAGCCGGCGACCAAGAGCTCTCGATCTACGCGAAGCTGCTGGGTGCCCTGGGGATCGCCCTCGCGTTTCTCGCGGTGCCCCTTGCTCGCCTCGCAGTGGTGTCGCCCGCGAGTGCGCTCTCGCTCGCGATCGGTGCCGAATTCTTTGCGTCGGCCGCAGTGAGCCTTGGTACGCTCGCGCGCACGCCCAAGCTCTTCGCGTCCATCGCGCTCCTCTTTCTGTACGTGGTCATGAGCACGCCCGGTGCGGCGGAATTGGACTTCGCGGGATGGAACGGCGCCGCGTCCGGTGGGGTTCGGCTCGCATATTTCCTCGTCGCAATGCTGCTGTCGGCGCTCGCGGCATTGGGCGATTGGCGCACATCACGCGCGGACAGGTAGCGCAGGGGAACGGGGTTGGCTGGCGACCAGCCGGGAGAGCAAGCAGATGTCACGAGCCGCCACGCGCCACCGATGCGCCTGGGCCGAACACGATCCGCTCATGCGCGACTACCACGATCGCGAGTGGGGGGTCCCCGAGCGCAACGGTCGCGAGCTGTGGGAGGCGCTCGTGCTCGACGGCTTTCAGGCCGGGCTGTCGTGGATCACGATTCTGCGAAAGCGCGAGGCGTTTCGGGAGGAATTTCGCGGTTTCGATCCCGAGGTCGTCGCGAAGTTCGGAGAGAAGGACATCGTGCGGGCGCTCGCCAACCCGGGAATCGTACGCTCGCGCGCAAAGATCGAGGCGACGATCGCGAACGCGCGCGCGTATCTGAAGATGCAGGAGGACGGCGAACCCCTCTCCGCCTTCGCGTGGTCACTCGTAGGCGACGCGCCAACGATGATTCGCGGCGAAATGCCGGCCAAAACGCCGCTGTCCGAATCGATCGCGGTTGCGCTCAAGAAGCGCGGCTACAAGTTCGTCGGCCCCACCACCGTGTACGCGTGGATGCAGGCCACGGGGCTGGTCAACGACCACGTTGCGGGCTGCTTCCGCCGCAACGAGGTGTAGACGATCAGGGGCGCGGCGCCACGTGCAATGTCGCCGTGACGAAATCACTCTCCCACACCGTCATGCCGCTCGCGGAGCGCCGGAGATTCGTCCCGTTGAGCAGCCAGCGCCCGCCCCTGTCGAGCAGCACCGCCGCCCGACCTTCGGCATCGGTGCGGAAGAAGCTCGCTTTCGAGCGCCCCTCGCGAATCGCACCAACGGAGAAGCCGGCGAGCGGTGCACCATTCCGCAGCACGCGAACCACGAGCGTGTCGCCGCCTCGAAGCGCCGTGGGATCGCGCTCGGGCACGAGCTCCAGCCCGAGTCCGATCGGCTTCGACCAGGTCTTCTCGGCCATCCAGTTGCTGTCGGGCCTGGCCGGCGTGATGCGGGCGAAGGTCATCGCATGTTTCGTATACGACTCGGTCCACTTCTGATCGCCGCCAAGCGACTTCCAAATGGCGCGCGTGCCGGAGTCCGCGTCGATCTCGCCCAGGTAGTCTTCGATCAGCTTGGGCGCCAGCACGAGTGTCTTCGGCTGGAGCTCGATGCCGATCGTCGCAACGCCCGGCAACTTCGGCGTCCACATGTAGCGGAGTGTGCGCGGAGATGCGGACGGCGTCGGAAGCGACCTGATGAAATGTCCCTCGCGCACCTGCGCTCGCGACACGCGACTCGCTTCGATCGCGAAGTCGTCGTTCGCGAAGCTCTCCCCACTCGTCAGATCGAGCCGGAAGGGCGTGCCCACCTTGCCGGAGTTGCTCGGCGACATCAGCCAGGTGTCGTGCGCCGCCGCCTGCGCCGCTATCACGAGTGTGAGCGCGAGGGCTCCGACCGCGATGGCCGCTCGTCGCCGACGGATGGTCGAACGATTCGTCATGGGTGTCATCCCGCATGTTAACCCTTCGTTGCGCTGGCCGCGCGGTGCCCTCCCAGGGTGATCCCGAACAGCCGCATGGGCCCGCCTGTCGCTTGCTGGGGGCCACACGACGGTTGACTGCGCCGCGGGCAAAGGGAAAACCGTCTGCCTAGTGCACAGTCTGGGCAGTGGCATCATCGATGAGCGCCACGAGTGCGTCGGGATGCGAGATCATCACCACATGCGATGAACCGTTGACTTCCACGACTTTCTTCGCTCCCGCACGCTTCGACATGAACGCGTGCACGGCCGGCGGGATGTTCTTGTCCAGGCTGCCGTAGAGAAACCACGACGGGATGGTCTTCCACGCGGGGGTGCCGGCGAGCTCGTCGAACGCCGCGGCGACGATCGGTCGCTGCGTCACGGCCATCAGCTTCGCCTCGCTGTCGGACAAGTCGGCACAGAATTGCGCGTGAAACTTGTCCTGCAGGATGTACAGATCCTTGTTCCCATCGGGGAGCATCACCGGAGGTGCCAGCGTCGGACCCAGCGTGCTCCCCGGAAATTTCCCCACGAGCGCGGAAGCCGACTCGCCAACATCGGGCGCCAACCCCGACACGTACACTAGCGCCTTCACATTCTGCTTTCCGGTGGCGGCTTCGGTGATGACGGTCCCGCCGTAGGAATGCCCGACGAGAATGACGGGGCCATCGATCGTCGCAAGCACGCTGGAGAGATAAGCCGCATCGCTCTTCACACCGCGCAGCGGGATTGCGACGGCCACCGCCCTGTAGCCCTTGGCGAGAAGCTTCGCGATCACCCTGTTCCAACTCGAGGATTCGGCGAATGCGCCGTGGACCATGACTACCGTGGGTTTGCTCACGAGCGATCCCTCCGCATGAGTAGCTGCGACTCGCCCTGTCCCGGTACCACCCAGAAGCGCCGCGATCAACAGCGGTGCGACCAATGTCTCTTTCAGCATGCGCCCTCCCGTTCGCGAAAGTGAGCCGTCGCAATCCGCGCCACGCTTTCGGCGGGCGACGTGCATAGTCTCGCGAAACGCGGCGAAAGGCTCCATTCCCACAATGGGGGATCTTGGGGCACAAACAAACGCCGCCGGGACGGAGGGTCCCGGCGGCGTGCGCCGCGAGTGCTTACGAAGAGGAGCGGGCGACCGGACTCGAACCGGCGACGTCCAGCTTGGGAAGCTGGCATTCTACCAACTGAATTACACCCGCAAGACTACGGGTAAGATTTAGCGGAAGCGGGATGGGGCGTCAACTGGTCGAAACCGCATCGGAATTGTCCCGGGGCGCCTCGGCGGGCACCACTGTCGCGGCACCGCGCGCCCCGCACGGGAGAGTGAGCACGAACGTCGTCCCTTCGCCCGGTATGCTCGTCGCCCGCAACTCGCCCGACATGCTTCGCGCGAGGTGGCGCGAGATCGCGAGCCCGAGGCCGACGCCCTGCTGGCTCGCGCCCGTGAGATGCCGGTCGATCTGCACGAACGGCTCGAAGATTCTCTCCAGCTTGTCGGCCGCTATGCCGCGTCCGGTGTCGCGAATGGATATCGCGATGGTCCCGACGCCGTCCGCCTCCGGCGGCACCTCGGCATCGCACTCGACGGTGACGCTCCCATGGTCGTCCGTGAACTTGCACGCGTTGGAGAGCACGTTCAGAAGGATCTGCTGCAGCTTCTCGCTGTCCGCGCGCACACGAAGCAACGCGTCGAAGCGCGGATACGTGTACGTGATCTCCTTCGTACCGAACTGCGGCGCGACGAGCGCATCGACATTCTCGAACACCGTTGCCAGCGACACATCGCGTATGTGCAGGTCGAGCTGCCCGCTCTCGATCTTCGCGAGATTGAGAATGTCGTTGATGAGCGAGAGGAGATGCTGCCCACTCTTCTTGATGCGCCGCAGATCCTCGCGCTGCGCATCGACGAGCGGACCCCGGATCTCGAGCGCGAGAAGGTCGACGTAGCCGCCGATGGCGTTGAGCGGCGTGCGCAACTCGTGTGACATTGTCGTCAGGAATAGCGACTTCGCGCGATTGGCCTCCTCGGCGCGGCTCGACGCCTCCTCCGCGATGGCACGGGCTTCGTCCAGAACGGCGGACTGCTGCTGCAGCTCATCTACCGACGCGGTGAGCTCTTCCGACTGCATTTCGAGCTCGCTCGCCTGATCCTGTAGTTGTTGATTCTGCAGCTCGAGCTCGATCGACTGCTCGGCCAGCATGTGGTTGGCGTCGGAGAGCTCACTGTTCTGCGCGTCGAGGCTGCGCACGGCGTCGGCCTGGCTGTTGGCAAAGCGCGTGAGCAGCGTGTTGAGAAGGAGCGCGATCAGAACGGCCGCGATCGTCCCCCCAATGACGATGGCCTCGACGACGTGATAGTGCTTTTCCTCCGCGGCCGTTCGCTCCTCGAGGACCAGCTCCTGCCTGCTCGCAAGCGCACGAAGCGTCGCGCGAATGTCGTCCATGGCGATTCTGCCACGCCCCGACATCACGAGCGCGAACGCGGAGTCCGGTGCGGTATGCTTGAGCCGTATCGTCTCGGCGAGCTCCGCGATCTTGAATTCGATGCGACGTGACAGAGTGTCCAACGGTTGACGCTCCTGGACGTCGTCTCTCGTTAACGTGCGAAGACGCGCAGTGTCGGCGGCGAGCGCCACGAGCGCGGCATGGTATGGGTCGAGATAGCGCTCGTTGTTCGTGAGCAGGAAGCCACGCTGCCCGGTCTCGGCATTCGTGACATCCTGCAGCGTGGCCTGCGTCGCCTCGATCACCCTGTGCGTATCGGCCACGACCTTGCGTGCGGCGCGCGCGCGCGCCATCCCATCGAAGGTGAGAATGCCAAGGAGGAGCACGATCAGCGCGATGCCGCCAGTGGCGCCGATCCGCTGGAACGCGGACAGTCGCACACCGGCGGGGCGCGGAGTGCGATTCGCGCTCGCCGCGCGCCGGTCTGCCGAACCCGATCGGAGGTCGGTCATGGCTGTTCTGAGCTCACGTTTCGTTCGTAGGGCACGGACGCGAGATACACACCGTTGCCTCGGGGGGCTGGCACGGGGTGGTGAACCGGCGAAAGATTAATGACTGCTTCAGCGGAGGCAACGAATCTCCGACGAGGGTCGTGTACGCACGGAGGATGGATGATCACGGTCGCCCCTGCAAGGCTGGAAGGGCATGGCGTTCGGCTCGAGCCACTGGAGCGTGCGCACACTGCCGCGCTGACGGATGCGTCGTCGGACGGGAAGCTCTGGGAACTTTGGTACACATCCGTACCGGAGCCCGACCACATGAGCGACTACGTGGGCGAGGCGCTCGATGGTCAGGCTGCGGGGCACATGCTCGCGTGGGTCGTTCGCGAGGCGACGAGTGGAGCAATCGTCGGAAGCACTCGCTATCACGACATTGTCGCGGACGTAGACCGCGTGGAGATCGGGTACACGTGGTATGCGAAGCGCTGGCAGCGGACGCACGTCAACAGCGCGTGCAAGCTGCTTCTCCTCTCGCACGCGTTCGACTCGCTGGGCTGCAAGGTGGTGGGCCTGCGCACGGACAACTTCAATTTTGCGTCGCAGAAGGCGATCGCGGGGATCGGTGCGAAGCGGGACGGAGTCCTCCGGCACCACCGCGCGCGGAGAGATGGGAGCGTGAGGGATTCGGTGATGTTCAGCATCCTGGCGGCGGAGTGGCCGGATGTGCGGAAGCATCTCGAGGGGCGGCTGGCGCGCGGGGCCGCGCGAGAATAGCGCGGATCCCGCGCTCGGCGAAGCTGGAGAAAAAAGAACGCCCCCACATTCGCGGAGGCGCTTTCAATCTTCTCGTTTGATCCCTCGAGAGCCAGCGGTCAGGATTGAACTGACGACCGCTCGATTACGAATCGAGTGCTCTACCACTGAGCTACGCTGGCGTTCTGCAGTACTGACGATCATGCCCTGACGCGGACTCGAACCGCGACGCCTTGCGGCACCACCCCCTCAAGATGGCGTGTCTACCAATTTCACCACCAGGGCCCTGCAACTGCATTTATATCAACGCATTCCCAACTACTACCGCAGGAATATTCTCGAACAAAAGCGGGGCTGACGGGGCTCGAACCCGCGACCTCCGGTGTGACAGACCGGCACTCTAACCAAGCTGAGCTACAGCCCCTCGTATTTCCAATCCCAACCCTTCCTGTCCGTGACCAATCCCCATAGCCCCAAGGGGAATCGAACCCCTCTCTGCACCGTGAAAGGGTGCCGTCCTAACCGATAGACGATGAGGCCGCCCGGTTGTTCCTGCCGTAGCTCCGTAGAGCGCTCCCAATAGCGGTAACGGGATTCGAACCCGTGTTTGAGCCTTGAGAGGGCTCCGTCCTAGTCCCCTAGACGATACCGCCAGACTTTACCGCTACCTCGCACTACAGGCCCGGAGGGAATTGAACCCCCAACCCCCGGTTTTGGAGACCGGTGCTCTACCAATTGAGCTACGGACCTAAAACCCGTTCCGCACCGCCTCGCAGCCACTCGCACCACGAGCCGTTCGCCGCATCAGGGTGACCGATGGGAATTGAACCCACAACCCCCGGAGCCACAGTCCGGTGCTCTAACCAATTGAGCTACGGCCACCAGAGCGCCGCCAAAGTGCTGGCGGCGAGACCGGAATTGTAATTGGCGCTCGACCTCGAATCAACGCCGACACGACTTCGCAACGAGCAACAACGAGCAACATTGGTACTCACTTCGCTCGGTCGAGATACTCCCCGGTGTTCGGATTCACGCGAATGCGCTCGCCGGTGCTGATGAACTCCGGCACGTTTACGCTCACTCCGTTCTCCAGCTTCGCCGGCTTCGACGATGCATTCTTCGTCGCACTCTTCATCACGGGCGCCGTTTCCACGATCGTGAGCTCCATCGCGTTGGGGAGATCGATCGCAATCGGCCTGCCATCGTAATATTCGGCCACGATCTTCATCCCCTGCTGCATCCACTGCGCGCCGTCGCCGAGCGTCTCGGCGTCCATCTCGAGCTGATCGTAGTTCTCGGTGTTCATGAAGTGGTACGTATCGCCGCCCTGATACAGAAACTCGAGATTGTGCGTTTCGAGCGACGCCTTCGTGATCGTGTCCGCAGCGCGGAAACGATGCTCGAAATTGGAGCCGGAACGAAGATTCTTGAGCTTGGCCTGCACCATCGCGCGCAGGTTGCCCGGCGTGTGATGACGGAACTCGGTGATGCGGCACGGATCGCCCTCGAACACGATCACCATTCCGCGGCGAATTTGGGTAGCTGGAATTGCCATTGGCTATTTCTGGCAGAGCTGAGATAAGAATGCGACCAGCTGGACGCCCAGCTGATCGCGGGATGACGCAAAACCTTTCAGCCTTTGAATTTACGGAACTGGTGATAGCCCGTCAAGCGCGCGGTTTGCTTCCTTCGTCCAGGAGCGGGCGCAGTGCACTCCACACCGTTTCCGCGATGATCGCCGCCCCCTGCGGATTTGGATGCACCATGTCGCGCTGGTTGAGCGTATCGATTCCCCCAACACCCTCGAGCAGAAAGGGCAGATACGCAACCTGATTCTTTTTGGCAAGCTGCGGATACACGGTTTGAAAGCCCTTCACATACGCGCTCCCCATGTTCGGCAGCGCCTCCATTCCGACGAGCAGGATCTTCGCCTGCGGATGCGTGCGCTTCACGTCGTCGAGGATTCGCTGAATGTTCGCGCGGAGCGAATCGACGGGGAGTCCACGCAGTCCGTCATTCGCGCCCGTCTCGAGCACGAACACCTCGAACGGCTGTTTGAGGAGCCACGGCATCCGATGCACGGCACCCGATGATGTCTCCCCGCTCACCCCGGCATTCACGGCCTCATAGTCCAGTCCGAGCGAGTCCAGCCGATGCTGAATGAGCGAGGGATAGGCCTGCTGCGGATCGAGACCGTAGCCCGCCGTGAGGCTCGTTCCCACAAAGAGGATGGTTTTCCGCGCATTATTCGGCGGCGTCGCAGTCGTCGGCGCACTTGCCGATCCTGCGCTCTGGCCCGTCTCACGCATTCCCTTCGTGCTCTCCTGCCGCGAGCCATCGCGGCCACATGCCGCCGCGAGCAACGCGAGCGCCGTCCCCTTCCACACCAGTCTCGCCGACATGCTCGTTGCCCGTGATTTGACGAAATCCTTCCCCAGCGGCGATCGGACGATCACCGTGCTGCGCGACGTCTCCTTCACGATCGCCGACGGTGACTTCGTCGCCATCGTCGGACCATCGGGAAGCGGCAAGACCACGCTGCTCGGCCTGCTCGCCGGTCTCGACACTCCCAGCGCAGGATCCGTGCTTCTCGATGACGTGAATCTCGCGACACTCAGCGAGGATGCGCGCGCGCGGCTGCGCGGGGAGAAAGTTGGGTTCGTGTTCCAGAGCTTTCAACTGATTCCCACGCTCACGGCGCTCGAGAACGTGCGCGTGCCACTCGACCTCCGCGGCGATGATGGCGCTCGCGCGCGGGCAACCGACTTGCTCGCTCGCGTGGGCCTCGCCGATCGCACGCATCACTATCCTGTGCGCCTCTCGGGCGGCGAGCAGCAGCGCGTCGCCATTGCGCGCGCGTTCGTGAACTCGCCGCGCGTCCTCTTCGCCGACGAGCCCACCGGCAACCTCGACCACACCACGGGCGTTCGCATCGTCGAGCTGCTCGAGCAGCTCAATCGCGATGCGAACACCACGATCATCATCGTCACCCACGACCTCGAGCTGGCCGCGCGTGCGCACCGGATGATTCGCCTCGCCGATGGCGTCGTCGTCGAGGATCGGGTGCGCGACGCATGAGTCTCGATTCATGAGCATTCGCTGGCGCACCCTCGCAGCGCTCGCGTGGCGCGATACGCGCACCACACGCAGGCGGCTCTTCCTCTCGATGTCGTCCATCGCGATCGGCGTCGCCGCGCTCGTTGCGGTCGACTCCTATTCCGCCGACGTGGTCCGCTCGATCCACGCGCAGGCGCGCGGACTGCTCGGCGCGGATCTCTCCGTCACCGCGCATCGCCCCCTCCCTGCCCCGGTCACGTCACTGCTCGATACGCTGAAGACTCGCGGCGCCGTAGAAACGCGCGTGACGACGTTCTCATCGATGACACTCGTGAACGGCGGGAACGCGACGCGTCTCGTGCAGGTTCGCGCGATGGGAGCGGGCGCACCGTACTATGGTCAGATAGAAACATCGCCGGCTGGCCGCTGGAGCGAGCTCCAATCCTCGCGGAATGCGATCGTCGACTCGTCGCTCCTCATCGCACTCGATGCGAAGATCGGCGACACCCTTTCGCTCGGCTACGCGCGCTTTACCATTCTCGCCACACTCCGCAACGTCCCCGGCGACGTTGGCATCGCGGCGGCGCTCGGCCCTCGCGTCTACATCCCCGACCGCTACCTCGCCGACACGAAGCTCCTTGGCTTCGGAAGCCGCGCGGATTACGAATCGCTCGTGAAGCTTCCGTCGAGCATCGACGCGGAGGGCTTCAGCAAGGCGCATCGCGAGCTGTTCGACTCGTTGCAGATTCGCGCGCAGACCGTTGCGGACACCGAGCGCTCACTCACGCGGTCCATCGAGCAGCTTGGACGCTTCCTGGGCCTGGTGGGGCTGATCGCCCTTCTCCTCGGCGGCACGGGCGTCGCGAGCGCGCTGCGCGCCTATATGGGAGAGAAGATCGACACCATCGCGGTGCTCTGCTGCCTCGGCGCGAGCGCCGCGCAGGTGGTGTGGATGTTCGTGATCGAGGCGGCGGGGCTCGGGCTCGCGGGCGCGCTCATGGGTGTCGTGCTCGGCGTGGGTGCGCAGCTCGTGCTTCCGCATGTCCTCGGTACCTTCATTCCCGTGGACGTCACGCCGCAGCTCGAGTGGCTGCCGATGCTGAGCGGACTCGCGCTCGGAACGTGGGTGGGGGTGCTTTTCGCGCTCGGGCCGGTACTGGGCGTGCGGAACGTCGCGCCGCTGATGGTGCTTCGGCGCGACGATGGCGCCGGGGGCACGAACGCCACCCGCTCGGCGTGGCGCGATCCGCTCCGGCTGATCGCAGGGGCGGTGCTGGCGGGAAGCATCGTCGTCGTGTGCATCGCGCGCGCGGACAGCGCGATCGTCGGACTGTGGATGAGCGCCGGGATCGTCGCGGCGATCGGCGCGACGCTCCTCGCGGCAACGCTCTGCGCGCTCGCTGCTCGACGGATCGCCCAGCTGCCGTGGCGCTTCGTCGTTCGGCACGGCATCGCGAATCTCGATAGGCCTGGCAATCAAACGCGGCCAGTCGTCCTCGCCCTCGGCTTCGGCGCATTTCTCCTCGGCACGCTCGCGCTCGTGCAGGGCAATCTCCTCACGCAGATCACATCGACCGTCGACGCATCGGCGGCGAATCTCGCCTTCTTCGATGTCCAGACGGATCAGGCGGCGCCGCTCGATTCGATCTTTCACTCGCGCGCACTACCGACGCTCTCGCGCACGCCGATCGTCCCGATGCGCATTGCGGGATACACCAGCCGAAAGCCGAAGCCTGTGGCGCGTGGCACGTCGGACAGCGCACGCGCTCTCGGCGGTGACCAGGGGCAGGGCGGCGATCGGGCGCGCCCCTCGTGGGCCGTGCGGCGAGAGTATCGCTCGAGCTATCGCGATTCCGTGGCCTCGAGCGAAAAGATCGTCGCCGGCAAATGGTGGACGCAGCCTGGGCCGGACGCCGACGGCGTGTTCGAGATCTCCGTCGAGCAGAGCCTGGCCGAGGAGCTGGGAGTGATCGTGGGGGACACCATCCTGTGGGACGTGCAGGGAGTTCGCATTCGCTCGCGCGTCACCAGTCTCCGCGAGGTGCAGTGGGCGCGTTTCGAGCCGAACTTCTTCGTCGTGTTCCAGCCAGCGGCGCTGCGCGAGGCTCCGCAGTCCTTCGTGCTGCTCACGCGCGTGAACGACGACAATGCGCGCGCGAAGCTCCAGCGGGATGCGGTGCAGCGCTTCCCGAACGTTTCGACGATCGATCTCTCCCTCATCGAGAACGCAGTCGGCCGAATTCTCGCTCGCGTCGCCCTGGCCGTTCGCTTCATGGCGCTCTTCAGCGTGGTGACGGGCGTGCTCGTACTCGTCAGTGCGGTCGCCGCATCGCGCCGCCAGCGCGTGCGCGAGAGCGTACTGCTCAAAACGCTCGGCGCCACGCGTGTGCAGATCGTTCGGATGTTGTTCACGGAGTACGCGCTTCTCGGTGCGATCGGCAGCCTTGCCGGAATTCTGCTCGCGGTGGGCGGCGGATGGGCGGCGGTGCACTTCATCTTCAAGGCGCCGTTCACGATCGCGCCGCTGTCGCTGGCAGTCGTCGCCGCTGTGACGATGCTGCTCACGATCATCACGGGGCTTTTCGCCGCGCGGGATGTCTTTGCCGAGACGCCGATGGCGGCGTTGCGGGAAGTGTAGGTAAGAGAGTGCAGCACCACGGTCACTTCGCGCATCTGACACCGACGATTCTGAGCATGCTTTCGCGGCTCTGGGTGTACGTCACCCTCGGTGCGACGAGCATCATCACCGAAGAGGCGGCGCCGGTACTCGCAGGTTTCGCCGCGCATCAGCGGCATCTCGGCGTCGTCCAGGCGGCGGTGGCGTGCGCCGTTGGAAGTTGGGCAGCGGACGTCGCGCTCTACGCGCTGGGGCGCTGGCGCGCGGCGAAGCTGGCCGCGCGCTTCCCGAAGCTCATGCGGCCGATGGAGAAACTGCTCGGCGCCGTGCGCCGCCATCCGTGGCGCGCGTCGATCGCGGTGCGCTACGCGTACGGCGCGCGCATTCCGCTCCCGATCGCGTGCGGCGCCGCGGAG
>JBBSEY010000034.1:0-19887 GCA_038239265.1 Gemmatimonadales bacterium
AAATTCGCCGAGCGCTCCGAGATGCTCAGCGCTCGCGAGAGCTCGGCGATTCGGCGCTGATAGCGATGCAGGCACTTCGCTCGGTACTCGTGCAGCGCATGCCGCGTCACCTCGTTGGTGACGTTCGGATTGCCATCGCGATCTCCACCCACCCACGATCCGAACTGCACGAAGTTCGGCAGATCGAAATGCTCCCCCGGATACGAGTCGGCGAGTGCGAGCGTCAGCGAGTCGTGCAGCAGCCACACGAGACCGAACAGCGTCGTGTCGAAAAAGTGGAGCGCCCACGCGACCTCCTGCGCGACGGTCGGCTTCTCGAGCTTGAGCTCTCCAGTCATCCACAGCAGGTCGAGCTCCGTCCGCAGCTCCTCGCCGAGTACTGCGCGATCGCGCGGGGTGAGCTGCGCGCCATCGAGCTTCACGAGTATCGCGTAAATCCCGCGAAGCTTCTCGAGCACGGTCACGCGCTTCGCTTCCGTCGGATGCGCCGTGATCGTCGGGACCACGCGAAAGGTGCGGAGGATCTCGCGCACGGCGTCCGCCGGAACGCCGAGCTGCTTCCACTCCGCGATCACCTTCGCGAACGTCCCCGTCAGCGAATCGAAGCCACGCTCGCGTTCCGCCCGCTGGCGCGCGTCCATCGCATCGTGCAGCTCGGCGATCGGGAGAATCTGCGAGAGCAGCCCCACGGTCTGCAGCGAGCGCGCGATCGATTCGCTGGAGCTGTCGTCGGCGATCTTCCCGCCCTCGAGCGCCGCCACCGACTCCGGCGCGCGCAGCATCACCACCTGGCGCAGCATCTCGACGAGCAGCCGCTCGGCGTCGGACTCCGGCGTCGGAAGCTCCATCGCCGTGGCCCCGATCGGGACCGCCGGCGGTGCGCGGAAGTGCGCGCGGGTTGCCACGTCGGTCAGGCGACGCGGTCGCGCGGCGCCGTGCCTCCGAAGAAGGCCTCGAGATTGTCGATCGCCCGCATCCCCATCGCGACGCGCGTCTCGGTGGTCGCGCTCCCGAGATGCGGGAGCAGCACCACGTTCTCCATGGCCACGAGCTTCGCGGGCACCGACGGCTCCTTCTCGAACACGTCGAGCCCCGCCGCGCTGATCGCGCCCGACTCGAGCGCCGCGATGAGATCGTTCTCGTTTACGACATCGCCGCGGGCGGTATTGATGAGAATCGACCCCTTCTTCATCTGCGCGAAGCGCGCGGCATTGATGAGATGCCTCGTCTCCGGTGTGGCAGGGCAATGCAGCGACACGAAGTCGCTCGCGCCAAGCACTGCCTCGATGCTGTTCTTCCGCTCTGCGCCGAGCGCCTTCGTGTCCGCCTCGTTCAGCGGATACGGATCGTGGTAGATGATCTTCATCCCGAAGCCAAGATGCGCGCGGCGCGCCACCGCGCGGCCAATTCGGCCAATGCCGATCAGCCCGAGCGTCTTCCCGTGCATCCGGGTGGCGAGCATGTGCATGGGGCGCCATCCGGTCCAGTTGCCGCTCCGCAGCTCGCGCTCGCCCTGGCCGAGCCGGCGAGCGGCCGCAAGCATCAGGGCGAGCGCGAGGTCGGCCGTGTCCTCGGTGAGCACATCCGGCGTATTCGTCACGACGACGTCGTTCGCCTTCGCGGCAATGACATCGATGTTGTTGTAGCCGACGCCGTAGTTCGCGACGATCTTCACCTTCCGCCCGCCGGTCCCGAGCACCTCGGCCGTGATCTTGTCGGCGACGCACGGGAGGAGCCCGTCGGCCCCACGCATGGCGCGCGCGAGGGCGGGCGCGTCGAGCGGGATATCGCTCGCGTTGAGCTCCACGTCGAACAGCTTCTTCGCGCGCTCCTCCGCGGCCGACGGCAGCTTGCGCGTAATGACGACTTTCGGCTTGGCCATCTCAGGCGAGCACGGGCCGGCGCGCCGGCTTCGAGAGCGCCAGCTGCATCGCCGAGCCCAACTCGGCCGGACTGCCTGCAACCGTGAGCCCCGAGTTGCGCATGATCTCCGCCTTCTCGAGCGCGCTATCGCCGAACGCCGAGATGATCGCGCCCGCGTGCCCCATGCGACGGCCGCGCGGCGCCGAGAGCCCCGCGACGTAGCCGACGATCGGCTTCGACATGTTGTCGCGCGCCCACAGCGACGCCTCGGCCTCCTGCGGTCCGCCGATCTCGCCGATCATCATCACCGCGTCGGTCTCATCATCCGCCTCGAAGCGCTGCAGCATGTCGACGAAGGAGCTTCCATTGATCGGGTCGCCGCCGATCCCGACGCTCGTGCTGACGCCGATGCCAAGCGCCTGCATCTGCGAAGCAGCCTCGTAGCCGAGCGTCCCCGAGCGCGACACGATGCCGACGCGCCCTTTCGTGTAGATGCTCCCCGGCATGATGCCGATCATCGCTTTCCCCGGCGAGATGACGCCGGCGCAGTTGGGACCGATGAGCGTCGGCTTCCGCTCGCGCGAGTAGCGGAGCATGTAGCGCTTCACGCGCATCATGTCCTGCGCGGGAATGCCGTCGGTGATGCAGACGATGAGCTGGATCTCGGCGTCCGCCGCCTCCATGATCGCATCGGCGCAGAAGGGCGCGGGAACGAAGATGCCGCTCGCCGTGGCGCCGGTGGCCTTCACAGCCTCCTTCACCGTGTCGTAGACGGGGAGTCCGAGATGCCGCCCGCCCCCTTTCCCCGGCGTCACTCCGGCGACGAGGTTCGTGCCGTACTCGAGCGCCTCTTTCGCGTGGAAGCTCGCCTTGTCGCCGGTGAATCCCTGAAAGACGATGCGCGTGTGTTCGTCGACGAGAATGCTCACGAGACCTTCTCCCGTACCGGACGAGCAACTGGTTCGTTGAGAGCCTCCACGGCCTTCGCCGCGGCCTCCGCGAGCGTGTCTGCGGTGATGATGCTCAAGCCGCTTTCGCGCAGGATCGCACGCCCCTGCGCGACATTCGTTCCCGCGAGTCGCGCGATGATGGGCACCGGCACGTTCACATCCTTCGCCGCCTGAATGATTCCCTCGGCCACCCAGTCGCAGCGATTGATCCCCGCGAAGATGTTCACGAGCACGCAGCGGACACGCGGATCGGAGAGCACGAGACGAAAGGCGGCGGCTACGCGCTCCGGAGAGGCTCCACCGCCGATATCGAGGAAGTTTGCCGGCTCGCCGCCGGCATGTGTGATCATGTCCATCGTCGCCATCGCCAGCCCGGCGCCATTTACGATGCAGCCGATCGAGCCCTCGAGCGCGATGTAATTGAGTCCGTGTTTCGCGGCCTCCGCGTCGCGTGGATCCTCTTCCGCGTAGTCGCGTAGCTCCGCGACTTCCGGGCGGCGGAAGAGCGCGTTGTCATCGAACTGCATTTTCGCATCGAGCGCCAGTACCTGGCCGCTCTCGGTGATCGCGAGCGGGTTGATCTCGACCATCGTCGCGTCGAGATCGCGGAAGGCGCGGTACGCTCCGAGAATCGCCTTCACCGCCTGATTCATCTCCGACGAGCTCAGGCCGAGCCCAAAGGAGATCTCGCGTGCCTGGAAGGCGAGCATGCCGACGGCGGGCTCGATCACTTCGCGCAGAATCGTCTCGGGCGAGCGGGCGGCGATCTCCTCGATCTCCATTCCGCCTTCCGGCGCCGCGACGACGCAGACGCGCTCGGATCGCCGATCGAGCACGAATCCCAGATAGATCTCGCGCCTGATCGGCACCGCCGCCTCGACGTACAGTCGGTGTACGAACTTCCCCGCGGGCCCGGTTTGATGTGTCACGAGCTTCTTGCCGAGCAGCTCGGTTGCCGCGGCGCGCACCTCTTCGAGCGTCGTGCAGAGCTTGATGCCTCCCGCCTTGCCGCGCGCACCCGAATGAATCTGCGCCTTTACGACCCAGCGCCCGCCACCGATTTCCTCGGCACGATAGATCGCCTGGTCGGGCGTGTACACGACGCCACCCTTCGGCACCGCAACGCCGAAGCCGGCCAGCAACTCTTTCGCCTGATATTCGTGGATGTCCATTGACTGCTCGGTGTGGGTGTCAGCCCGGCGACGTGGAAATATGGAGCTCGTTCGCGACTATTACGCGACCAGCGGCTCGTGTGCTCATGATCCTTTCTTCTTCGTGATCTCGCCGGCCATGACGACGATGTTCTGCGCCATCCGCGCCGACGCGGCGTCGATCAGCCGGCCATCGAGCGACGCTGCGCCGCGGCCCTGCGCCTCCGCTTCTCCGAGCGCCTCCAGAATCCGCTTCGCCTTCGTGACCTCGTTCGACGACGGCGTGAAGATATCGTTCGCTGGCTCGATCTGCGTCGGGTGGATCGCCCACTTTCCCTCGCAGCCGAGAGCCGCCGCGCGCCGCGCCGCGAGCCTGAAGCCGTCGGGATCCTTGAAGTCGCCGAACGGACCGTCGATCGCACGAAGACCGTAGGCCCGGCACGCGACCACCATCCGCGAGATGCCGAAGTGCCACTGGTCGCCGGGATAATCAGGATTCAGTCCACCGATGTTCGTCGTCCGCGCGCGCACGCTGGCCGCGTAGTCCGCAACGCCGAAGTGCATCGCTTCGAGACGTTTGCTCGACTGGGCGATCGCCTCGACGTTGGCCATGCCCACTGCGGTCTCGATCAGCACCTCGATGCCGATTCGGCGCTCGAGCTTGAAGGAATCCTCGATCTGCGTGAGCATCGCGTCGACCATGTAGACATCCCCCGGCACTCCAACCTTCGGAATGAGCACCGTGTCGACGAACTGCCCCGCCTGCTCGATGACGTCGACGACATCGCGATACATGTAATGCGTATCGATGCCGTTGATGCGAACGGAGATGCTCTTGCCGCGCGCGCGCCAGTCGATGGTGCGGAGCGCCTCGATGGTGTTGAGGCGCGCCTGCTCCTTGTCGTTCGGCGCAACGGCGTCTTCGAGATCGAGGAAGACGTAGTCCGCCGGACCTTCGGCCGCCTTGGAGAACATCTCCGTGCGCGAGCCTGGAACCGCCAGCTCGCTCCGCTGCAGACGGAAGCGAGCCGGCTCGTACCGGGTAAAGCTCATCGAGCGGCTACGGCCGGCTCGTTGCGCTTCTCGGCGCTCTTCGCCGCGTGCGCAGAAGAGGTCGCACCGCCGGTGCGCCAGTACTCCGAGGCCGCGCCGACACCGCTGCCAGGAACGATCTGCGTCATGCCGACGTCGCGCATCGACATCTCCGCTCCTGCGATCGCGCCGAGCAGCATCAGCTCGTTGAGATCGCCGAGGTGTCCGATACGGAACAGCTTACCGGCCATCTGACCGAGACCGGCGCCCAGCGCGAGGTTGTACTTCTTGAAGGCCGTCGCGATGATCTGCGCGCCGTCGACGCCTGCGGGGGTCATGATCGCGGAGACGGTGTCCGAGTTCCACTTCGGCTCCTTCGCGCACAGCTGCAGCCCCCACGCCTTGACCGCGGCGCGCGTACCCTCGGCCAGGCGATGGTGGCGGGCATACACGTTGTCGAGCCCTTCTTCGAGCAGCATGTCGAGCGACTCTCGCAATCCGTAGAGCAGCGTGAGCGCGGGCGTGTACGGGAAGTAACCGGTGGCGTTCGCCTTCATCTGATCGCCGAAGTCGAAGAAGACGCGAGGGAGTTTTGCCGTCTCGCGGCGCGCGAGCGCCTTCTGGCTGACGCCGATGAGGCCGAGACCGGCGGGGAGCATGAAGCCTTTCTGCGATCCGGTGATCGCGAGATCGACGCCCCAGTCGTCCATGCGGAACTCGAGGCTGCCCACCGAGCTCACACCGTCTACATAGAGCAGCGCCGGGTGATTCGCGTTGTCGATCGCCTTGCGCACCGCAGCGATGTTGCTCGTCACGCCGGTTGCGGTCTCGTTGTGCACGACGAGGACGCCCTTGTACTCGTGCTTCGTGTCCGCGCGGAGCTTCTCTTCGATCTTCTCGGGGGATGCGCCTTCTCCCCAGGGAATGTCGATGATATCGACCTGCAGCTCGAGTCGCTGCGCGCAGTCGATGAAGAGGTGACTGAACTGGCCGTAGCGTGTGGCGAGAAGCTTGTCGCCCGGGCTGCAGGTGTTGACGAGCGCGGCCTCCCACATGCCCGTACCCGTGGCAGCGAAGACGAACGGCTGTCCTTCGGTTGTGCGGAAGACCTTCTTCAGGTCGGGGAAAATGCTGAGGGGAAGCTTCGGGAAGACCGGGGAGCGGTGATCTTCCATTGCCCGATGCATCGCATTGAGAACACGGTCGGGAACGTTGGTGGGACCTGGAACAAAGAGAAAATTTCGACCGGGCATGTGCGACGCTCCAGGAAAAAGTTCGTTCAGTTCGAATTCGGGAACTGATTGTCGCACTCGCGCGGGGCGCGCGAACACGCAATCTTACGATCGATGAAAACACCGAGCCATCCCCAATGGGCCGTGATGCCCGCGGGCCGCCCGATCGATGCGCGCATGGCGCTCGTCCAGCTGTACTGGGCGGCGGTGCGCGCAGTCGCACCCGGGCCCGCGCTCACCGCGGCGCTGGAGCGAATCTCGAAGGAGATCGGCCACAGGCGCGTCTGGATCATCGCGATCGGAAAGGCTGCGAATCCGATGGCGATCGCCGCGGTGGACTTTCTCGCGGCACACAAGCTCGAGCCCGCGGGCGGCGTGATCGTGGCGCCGCGCGTGCTCCCAACTCCGCATGCGCGCCTCGAGTTCGTTGCGGGCGACCATCCACTCCCCGGCGCGCACTCCTTCGCCGCGGCGGACGCGGTCGGGCGGTGGACGCGGCAGGTGAAGCCGGACGACGAAGTGTGGGTGCTGCTCTCCGGCGGTGCGTCGAGTCTGATCGCCGCGCCGGATGGCTCGATCAAGCCCGAAGAGCTGGTCCAGCTCTTCGAACTCCTGCTCGGCTCCGGGCTCGACATTGCGACCATGAATATCATCCGCAAACGGTTCACCCGCTGGAGTGCGGGCAGACTTTCAGCAGCACTGAGCTCTGCGCGCACACGAAACTTCATCGTCTCCGACGTCATCGGCGACGATCTCGCCGCGATTGGATCGGGACCCTGCTCGCCGGATCCCACCACGGCGGCGGAGGTCCAGTCGCTACTCGAATCGGCCAAACTCTGGGATCGAATCCCCGGGTCGCTGCGGCACCACGTTGCGTGGATGGCGCATGATCCTTCGCGTGAAACACCGAAACCCGGTGATGACATCTTTGCGAACGTCGAGCGCAAGATCATAGCCAGCAATCGTGTCGCTCTCGAAGCAGCGGCCGCTCGGGCCAAGGAGCTCGGTTACGAGCCCAGAATCCTGAGCACTGCACTCGCCGGAGAAGCTGCATCGGTAGGCAAGCGGCTGGCCACGACGCTTGTAAGCTATTGTGGCTCTGGAACATCGCCACTAACCAATCGACCAGTGCAAAGCTGCCTCCTTTGGGGGGGAGAAACGACGGTCACCATTGGCAGCTCCACGGGGGCCGGTGGACGGTGTCAGGAGCTCGCGCTCGCGGCCGCCCGCGAGCTCGCAATTGCGAAGAGCGCGCGTGGGTCGACCCTTCTCGCATGCGGCACCGATGGCCGCGACGGCCCCACCGATGCCGCGGGTGCAATCGTCGACAAAGAGACGTGGAGCGCGATCGAAAAGGCGGGGAGGAAACCCGACGCGGATCTCGCGGCGCACGACTCGCATGCATCGCTCGACGCGGCCGGCGCTCTGCTCCGCACCGACCTCACCTCGACGAACGTCATGGACATCGTCATCGGCATCTGCGCGCCGCCGGGAAGCTCCCATCCCATGCGCACCCCCGCCGGATCCATCGCTCGGCTCTCCGGCTCCTTTCGCAAAATCATCGAATAAGAATCGGAACCAGTGGCTGACTCTCCATTTACGATCGGGCTCGTGCAGCAGGCTGTGCCGCCGAATGCGGCCGAGGCTGTGGACGCCGGCGAGCGCGGCATTCGCGAGGCGGCGAAGCGCGGCGCGCAGATCATCTGTCTCCAGGAGCTCTTCGACGCGCCCTACTTCTGCAAGGTGACGGACGCCGAGCGCTTCGATCTCGCGGAAGCGATCCCGGGGCCGATCACGCAGCGCATGCAGGGGCTCGCGAAGGAGCTCGGCATCGTGATCATCGTCCCGATCTTCGAGAAGCGCGGCCCAGGCGTCTACCACAATTCCGCCGCGGTCATCGATACGGACGGCGCGCTCCTCGGCGTCTACCGCAAGATGCACATCCCCGACGATCCGCTCTATCACGAGAAGTACTACTTCACCCCCGGGGAGATCTATCAGCACGACGAGACGATCCCGGCGAGCGGATTTCGCGTATTCAAGACGACGATCGCGACGATCGGTGTGCTGATCTGCTGGGACCAGTGGTATCCGGAGGCGGCGCGCATCACGGCGCTGATGGGCGCCCAGATCCTTTTTTATCCGACGGCGATCGGCTGGCATCCGAAGGAAAAGGAGGAGTGGGGGGCGGCGCAGGCGGACGCATGGCGTACGGCGCAGCGCGCGCATGCGATCGCGAACGGCGTGTACGTCGCCGCTGTGAATCGCGTGGGCTTCGAGCCCGAGCCCGGAACTGATGGACTGGAATTTTTCGGACACTCGTTCGTGTGCGATCCATACGGCCGCATCATCGCCGAAGCGGGAACGGAGCCCGCGATTCTCACGGCTGTGATCGATCCCGGCGCGATCGAGTACACGCGGCGCAACTGGCCCTTCCTGCGCGATCGCCGCATCGATGCATACGGGCCGATCCTGAATCGCTACATCGGGTGAGCGACCCCACCACCTCGGTGTACGAGCGTCGCGACGACGGCGTGCACTTCCCGGCGCAGCGGATGCCGGCCGAATGGGAGGCACACGCGGCGACGTGGATAGGATGGCCACATCATCACCCCGACTGGCCGGGAAAGTTCGAGCCGATTCCGTGGGTGTACGCGGAGATCGTGCGCGCGCTGCATGACCACGAGCACGTGGAAGTGCTGTGCGACGACGAGACGGTACTCGACGAGGCGCGTGAGGCGCTCGTCGCGCACGGTGTAGATCTCGCGCGCGTAGGGTTGCACGTGGTGGGCACGGATCGCGTGTGGCTTCGCGACTCGGCGCCCACTGCGGTGATGGCGCCCAACGGTACGGTGCACTGGGTGAGCTGGCGGTTCAACGGGTGGGCGAAGTACGACAACTTTGCGCGCGATGAGCTGATCGGAATGTCGGTGGCGGAGCTTTCGGGGCTCGCGCGCGAGGAGGCGCTGCGTCCGGATGACGGCGCGCGCCTCGTGCTCGAGGGGGGCGGGATCGAGACGAATGGCGCGGGCGCGCTGCTGGTCACCGAGGAGTGGCTGCTCTCGGATACACAGATTCGCAATCCCGGCCTCGGCCGCGCCGGCTACGAGCGTGCGTTCGAGCACTACCTCGGTGCGACGCGCACGATCTGGCTCGGCGAAGGATGTGTCGGCGACGACACGCACGGACATGTCGACGACATCGCGCGCTTCACGGATGAGCGCACGATCGTGCTCGCGGTAGAGGAAGATCCCGCGGACGATAATCACGAGCGCTCGCTGGACAACGTGCGGCGGCTCGAGCTCGCGGCGAAGAGCTGGCCGGGCGGGTTGCGCGTGGTGCACCTCCCCTTCCCTCGTCCGGTAACGATGCACGGCGAGCGGCTGCCGGCGAGCTACGCGAACTTCTACACCGCGAATGGCGTGGTGCTGGTGCCGACGTTCAACGATCGCAACGATCGCACAGCACTGAACACGCTCGCCGAATTATTCCCCGGGCGGGAAATCGTCGGCATTCACGCGGTGGATCTCGTGTGGGGGCTTGGCACGCTGCACTGTCTCACGCAACAGTAGCCGGCGTCGCGGTAGCGCACAGAAGTCCCGGATAGTCTGTCGGGAATTCTTTCGCGCCGACGGTCAGCTCGCGGCGGAATACAGCAACGCGAGCACTTCGTCATCGCTCACCTGTTCGAACGCCTCGTACCATTCGCCGACGCCGTGGAAGTGCTTTGGCACCGCCGAGAAGACGGTGGCGATCCCCATCTTCGTGAGCGACTCGGCGCCATCCATGCTCGCGACCGGCGCCGCGAAGATCAGCCGCGCGGGGCGTTCGGCGCGCAGCACGGTGAGCGCCGCGCGCGCGGTGCCGCCCGTGGCGAGCCCGTCGTCGACGAGGATCACGCTGCGCCCGCTCACGGGCGGTGGCGGTCGAGTACCGCGGAAGAGCGCGAGTCGGCGCTTCGCCTCCGCAAGCTCCCGCTTCGTGATCTTCTCGATCTGCGCATCGGTGACGCGGAGCATGCGCGCGAGGTCGTCGTCGATCACGCGCGTGCCGTCCGCGGCGACCGCGCCGATGCCGAGCTCCTCCTGCCCCGGCGCGCCGAGCTTGCGCGCGATGAACACATCGAGTGGCGCCCCGAGCAGCGCTGCGATCGGCGCCGCCACCGCGACTCCTCCGCGCGGGATCGCGAGGACGGTCACCGGCTCGCTCGTGAGCTGCGGCAGCGCGTCGAGCAGCTCGCGAGCCAGAAATTTTCCCGCCTCTGCCCGATCGCGGAAGAGCACGAGCTACCGCGCTGCCTCGGGCAGGTAGCGCGTGAGCCAATCGACGGCGAGGCGGCCGACAATGTCGAGCGTGCCCGCTTCCTCGAACAGATGGGTCGCGTTTTCCACGATCGAGAGATCCTTCTCGCCGCCAAGGGACGCCAACGCCTCCTCGTTGAGCGGAAGGATCGCAATGTCGGCGCCGCCCACGATGAGGAGCGTCGCCGCGCGCACGTCGGAGAGACCGTCGCCCACGAGATCGGGGCGTCCGCCGCGCGACACGACCGCGTAGACGTCGCGCCGCTTGAGCGAGGCGGTGAGCGCGGCCGCTGCCCCGGTGCTCGCGCCGAAGTAGGCGAGCGGCAGCATCTCCGCCTCGGGCACGGTGCCCACGAACATCGACGCCGCGAGGACGCGCTCGGCGAGCAGCGCGACATCGAATCGATACTGCCCCGTGCGCTCGTTCAACTCGGACTCTTCGCCGGTGAGCAGATCCGCGCGCAGCGATGCGAAGCCGGCGTCGAAGAGCTGACCCGCCGTCTCCGCGTTGCGGGAGCTCCGATGATTGCTCCCGCTTCCGTGCGCGAACACCACCATCGCCTTCGGCGTCGCAGGTATTGCGAGAAGACCGGCGAGGTGCGCGTCGCCGCAGAGGAATGAAATCTCCCGTTCGCTCGACTGCATTCCCATGGCTACCGGAACCTGATGATGATGCCGAGGCGCGCCAACGTCCGCTCCACGTTTTTCGCCTCCACTCGCCGCGCCTCGGCGTAGAGCGAGTAGCGGCGCATCTTCGAGAGCGCGAATGTGGCGCCGCCGAAGAAGTCTCCGCCGATCACGGCGCCGTCGTAGAGTCGCCCGATGTCGTCGATGTCGTTGTTGATGTCGCTGCCACGCCAGTGCACCCCCACGCCGGCGCCGACGTACGGGCCGAGCCGCCCAATGCGCGCCAGCTCGTAGCTCGCTTCCGCGTGCGCACTGAAATCGTGAAAGGTACCGTCGATGGAATTGCCCACATGATCGAGCCGGTCGACATTCGCCTTGAAGTAATTGAGTCCTGCCGCGAGGCGGAGGCGCGGCGAGAAAACCGACCCGATGTCGAGATCCGCGCCGAACTCGTGCCCCTGCTTCCCGTGATCGGTCCACGCCCAGCTCAGGAAGGAGCCGAAGCGGTCGATACCGAGATGCGCGTGCTCCTCGGCGTCCTGCGCGCGCGCGCCCAAGGCGAGCACGTGGAGCGCCGCCACGACCACGAGGGTGAGGCGCGTCACGGTCGCCGCCGAATTCCCGATCATCCTCATGCCGGAGGCGCGTGCAAGGAGCACGCCTTATTCATTTCGGAGCGTCGCCGGAGGCAGCCGTAGCGACTGGCGAGTGCTGCGCAATCTCGATCTGCTCGGCGCCCAGCTGCCTGTAGATGGCGAGGTTGATTCGCTGCTGCGCATTCATGTATTCGGCGTAGCTCGTCCGATTGACCGAATACACAGATTCCGTGAGGAGCGCGAAAATGCCGAAAGTCGTGAAATTGGACCGGTCGAACTTCACGCTCTTCTCCTTCATTGCCGCCTCGCGGATGATCTCGGGCACGCGCGCGAGCTTCTCGGGTGGGGTGCCGTACGCGATCCCGAGCCTGAGGATGACGAGACGCTTCTCCTGCCCACGGTAGTTTCTGATACGACTCTTGAGCAGATCGCCGTTGGAGATGATGATCATCTCACCCGAGTCGCTGCGCAGCCTCGTCGACTTGTGGCCGATGCGCTCGACGGTGCCCGCCGCATCTCCGACATTGATCGCGTCGCCGACGACGAACGGCTTGTCGAGCACGATCGAAAGTGCGGCGAAGAGATCGCCGAGGATGTTCTGGACCGCGAGGGCGATCGCGATTCCGCCGATGCCGAGCCCCGTGACGAGCGCAGTGATGTTGATCCCGAGGTTGTCGAGGATCACCAGCAGCACGATCAGCCAGAGGACCACGCGCACGGCGATGGCGACGACGTTGATGGTCATCCGCGTGCCGGCGTCGGCCGCACGATGCTCCGCGATGCGCTCCGACCAGAAGAGCACGAGTCCGCCGGCCCAGACACCCGCCTGCAGAAGCGTCGCGACCATCACGACGAGATGCCAGACGTGCTCGTGGTGCGCGTTTAGCGTGAGCGCGAGCGAGCCGGCCCAAAGGGCGATGACAGCGATGAAGTAGGGCCGCGTGCGCTTGACGAGATCCCTGAACAGCTCCTGCACGTGCGAGGGCGGTACGGTTTCTCGCTTGGTGCGCCTCGCGACGAGGGCCTTGAGGAGCAGAAACGCCGCGAGCACCGCCGCAAAAGTGCCGAGGGCGGTAATCCAAGCGGTCAGGGTGTTCGATTGCAGCTCTTGCACGGTAACTTGAAGGGAGAGAGGAGCGAGATGCCTACCACGAAGCGAACGGCGGACGCAAAGCGCGCGGGACCCGAATCGGGTGGCCGTCCGTGGACGCTCGTGTACGATGGATCGTGCAACGTGTGCAGCCGCCTGGTGAGGCGCGTCCAGAAGTGGGACTCGCGGCACGTGATCCAGGCAATCGCATCACAGAACGATACCGTAGCGACGCGCTTTCCGTGGATCTCACGCGAGGCGCTCGACGAGTCCATGCACGTGTTTGCCGCGGACGGACGTACGTGGAGCGGGGCGGCCGCGGCGCGGCAGCTGCTCGCCATCCTTCCCTTCGGCTGGCTCCTCGGCGGACTCTGGGGGTTGCCTGGCTTTGGCCTGCTCGCGGACAAAGGCTATCGGCTCTTCGCGCGTAATCGCTATCGCTTTGGATGCGGCGAACACTGCGCCGTTGCGTTCCGGGGGGAGCTCCAGCCGCCACTGCCCGTTACGCCTCTCGAGTGACGAGTGGCTCGCGCGCGTGCGCACGAGTGACGGCGCCCCAGGCGTCGATTGCGTCGCATGCATCGCAGTTGTGACACCGCCACTCCGCGTTCACCGCTTCGCCGAAGTATTCGAGAATGTAGCGCGTGCGGCAGCGCGCGGTCTGCGCGTACTCGACCATGCGCTCGAGCGACTGGCGATCGCGCTCGCGACGCTCTTCGTACGAGTGCAGATCGGCGCTCAGATCCACCGCGGTGAGATTTCCCGCGAGGCGCTCCCAGCTTCCGCCGCGATGCTCGCGGACGAGGCCGTGGCGCTTGAGCAGAATCAGGGAGATGCGTGCTTTCCGCGCCGGCACATCCGCACGATTCGCGAGCTCGGTGAGGGTGACCGGCGTGAGCATCGGATATGTCTCGAGCACCAGTGCGACGCGCGCGGCTTCCTGCACCTCGGGGTACTTGCCGCCGAGGAAGTACGACTGGATGCGCCGGTCCTCCACGCGATAGAGGAGCGTGCACGTGGCCGGCTCACCATCCCGCCCCGCGCGTCCGGCCTCCTGGTAGTACGCCTCGATCGATCCCGGAAAATGGTAGTGCACGATGAAGCGCAGGTCGTGCTTGTCTATGCCCAGCCCGAAGGCGTTGGTCGCGATCATCGCGACGATCTCATCGGCCATGAACGCATCCTGCATCTGCTTGCGGTCGGCCGCGGGCATCTTTCCGTGATAGAGGCCGATGGCGTGCCGCTCGCGAAACGACTCGTACAACCGCTCGGCCTCCTTGATCGTCGCGACGTAGATGATGCAACTCCCCGGGGTGTTCTCCAGGATGCGCTCGAGCTCCGCGTCCTTTACCTGCTGGTTGACGGTGCGGCGCACCTCGAAGCGGAGATTCGGGCGCGCGAAGCCGGTGATCGTGATGTAGGGATCGCGCATGCCAAGCTGACGCGCGATGTCGTGGCGAACGACCTCGGTCGCAGTCGCGGTGAGCGCGAGAATCGGCGGACTGCCGAGGCGCTTGGCGATCGAGCCGAGCACGAGGTAGTCGGGGCGGAAGTCGTGTCCCCACTGGCTGACGCAGTGCGCTTCGTCGACGACGAAGAGGCTCACCTTGCGCGTGAGAAGGCGCTCGAAAAATTCGCGATCCTTGAAGCGCTCCGGAGTGAGATAAAGAATCTCGCTCGAGCCGTCTTCCATCCGCTGCCGGGTGCTGCGCGACTCGGCCGTGGAGAGATGCGAGTGCATCGCGAGCGCGTCGACGCCGTGCGCGGCCAGCTTGTCCTGCTGGTCCTTCATGAGGGCGATGAGTGGGCTCACAATCACGGTGAGCCCGGGGAGCATCAGGGCGGGAAGCTGGTAGACGAGCGACTTCCCGCTTCCGGTGGGCATGACGACGAGTGCGTCTCGGCCGGCGAGCAGCGCCTCGATCGACTCCCACTGCCCTTCCTGAAACTCATCGTGCCCGAACCGCTCGACCAGTACGCGCCGAGCGGCGTCGCGTGAGCGATGCGCCGGTACCATGCACAGATGATTCGCACGATTCGTTCCCGACTCCTACGGTTTCGGCAACTGGATCATGGGCATGGCTGACCCTGTTACCTGAGGCATCTTGCCGTCCCATCGCTTCGCCATTTCGTACGAGACGAGCGTCGCGGTGATGCTCTGCGAAAGGAGGATGTTCGCCTTCGCCTGCGCCTCCGCCTCGGCGAGGATCGCCTTGGCTCGGCCGGCGCCTTTGATCGAGTCGCCTTGCGCCTGGAACTTGTTTTTCTGCAGCTCGTTCTCGGCCGTCAGCGACTGCTGCTGCATCACGTTTTTCTGATTGATCGCTTCGATGACGGCCGGTGGCGCGCGGAGCTCGTTGATGGTGAACTGCTTGACGATGATCCCGTATTGAATGAGCCGCTGCGAGACGAGCTTTTCGACCTGGAGCGTCACGTCGGCCTTCTTGGGACCGATGATGTCCGCGATCGCCTGGTTGCCTACGATCTCCTGAAGCGCCTGGCGAATCGCCTGCTTGACGTAGGTGTGCTCGATGGTGAGGACGTCCGTGCGGAAGGTCGTGTAGAGGAGCGGCACTTTCTGCGGGTCGAGCTCGAAGGACATCGAGACATCGAGTGAGAGCGGCTGCCCTTCGACGCTGTTCACGTTGATCTCATCGTTGCGTTCGGAGCCTTCGCTGGCGGACTTGGTGAGAATGAGCGTCTGCATGTACGTCGGATATTCCTGGATGCCCGTGGTGAGCGGATTGCGCAGGTGGATGCCGGGACCGTAGGGCGTCTGGTCGACGCCGCCGCCGGTGCGGTGGATGATGATCCCGACGTGTCCCGGATTGACGTACGTGGTACTACTGAGGGTGAAGATGATGAGCGCGAGAAGCGCGGCGCCGAGTCCCAGGAGCTTGAGCAGGCCGGAAACGCGGGGTGAATCCGTATCCATGTAGTGAGCTCCTCCGAGCGGTGCGTTAGACGATTCCCTTCATGGCTTCGCGAAAACATTCGGGGCAGATGCGCTCGCCGCTCTCGAGTCGCACGAGCTGGGCTTCGGTGTGTGCGCCGTGGATCGGGCACACGAGCTCCGCTTCGCGCTCGATGTCCTCCCGATTCTTGTTCTGCTGCGCGCGGACCCCGAGCGAGGTGGACGAGCGCGTGACATAAAAAACGAGGGCTGCGATCGCGGCTATCGAGCCGACGAACAGGGAGCCCTCGAGGAGAATCGCGATCATTGTCCTCTAGAGTATGGCCAGTGGAACGGGGGAGCAAGCACTTTCGTCGCGGGGCGCGAGAGCGGGGCACGACTCTTCCATTCGGCGATGCCGAAATCCTTCTCTTGCGCGGGAGTGTTGGTGGCCACGCACAATCGCACCGGTCGTCGGGACGCTGACACCGGCGGCGCGTCGAACGCGCCCGTCGGGCCGGAGGTCGGGACCCGGCTCTCGGCGCAGGAGATCCACAACAACGTGCTCGAGGCGGCCCGTGAAGAGATGGGGCGTCCGGCCTGGGACCTGTTGTGGAGCGCGGTGACGGCGGGGCTGACGATCGGGTGGAGCTTCGTCGGTGGCGCGCTCGCGGCGACGCTCGTCGCGCCGGAATACCGGCAGGCGATGTCCGCGGCGGTCTATCCGCTCGGATTCATTCTGGTGATCATCGGCCGGAGCCAGCTCTTCACGGAGAACACGCTCGAACCGGTGATTCCGGTGCTGGCGCATCCGTCGAGGGAGAGTGTCGGGAAGATGCTGCGGCTGTGGGCGATCGTTTTTTTCGGAAACATGGCCGGCGCAGCGGCCTTCGGAGCGCTGTTCGCGCGGACGGCGGTGGTGTCGCCGGCCGTGCGGGGGAGCATGATGGAGCTGGGGCAGCTGCTGTTCTCCGGGAGCTTCGGCGAGCAGTTCTACCATGCGATCTTCGCAGGGTGGTTGATCGCCCTCACGGCGTGGCTCGTGGCGGCGACCTCGCAGACGAGCGCGCAGATCCTCCTGATCTGGCTCACGACGGCTCCGATTGCGGCGCTGAACTTTCGACATTCGATTGCCGGATCGGTGGAAGTGTTCTTCGTGGCGGCAGGAGGGCACGCGACGTGGGCGGCGGCCGGGATGTTCATTTTGCCAGCGGTGCTCGGGAACATCGTGGGCGGGGTGACCTTCGTCGCGATGTTGAACCACGGCCAGGTTTCTACTGCTGTGGTTGCTAGGGCCAAGCGCGCGCGTTAGTCTTTTCTCTGTCAGGACCGAAACATTTCGTCACCGGGTTGTCAGCGTTGCTGAGGGTCCGGGCGGCTCGTCGTATACTCGTGAACCGGTCAAGCGTGCTCTTCCGTTCCACATCCCCTGCGATTCTGCGTTCGCTCCGGCTCTTGGCCGTGGGCGGGGCGTTCCTCATCGTTCCGATGGTGGCGCGGGCTCAGGAAGGGGTTCGGGAGGCTCCGGCGTACGATGCAAAGGCGCTCGACGCGCCGAAGCCGTTTGCGGCATTCAGCGCGAGCGCGATGACGCTTCGTGATAGCCTGGTAACAATGGCTCGCGCGCAGGTCGGCACGAAGTACGTGCACGGGGGCGAAACTCCGACACGTGGCTTCGACTGCAGCGGCTTGGTACGCTATCTCGTTGCGGCGCTTCACATTGTGGTTCCGCGAACGGCGGCGAAGCAGGCCTTTGCCGGGGTCGAGGTTCCAGCGGACACCGCGCAGCTGCTCCCCGGCGATCTGATCACCTTCGGGCGCGGGAAGAAGGGAGCGATCTCGCACATCGGGATCTATGTCGGGAATGGACGGATCGTCCATGCGAGCACCAAGATGCACGAGGTGATCGAGACCAACCTCATGAATCCGAAGGTGGCCGGGGTAAAGCGGTGGCGTGGGGCGCGACGCGTGCTCACCGACGATGGGACGGTGGCGGCGGCGGATAGCGTTTCGTAGCACCGCAGTAGATCACGGATCGCACGGTTGGACTCTCGCTTTCGAGAGTCTTTTTTTTCGCCGCGACGAGGAACAGTTGCGCGTTGCGCGCTACCGGTGTTGCGCGACTTGGCGAAGAGATTGTGTCGTGCACAGCGAAGCTCACGGTGACCCGATTGCCTGGTGTTGATACTTAAGGCTGTACCGGTTATCATACGAAGCTGTACGCGTTTGCCCTTTACCACTCCATACGCTCCTTCATGCCGATTCGTGGTCCCCGACTCAGGGTCATTCGACGCCTGGGCGTTCAGCTCCCCGGTCTTACCCGCAAGGATGGCGAACGCCGTCCGTATCCGCCCGGCCAGCACGGCCCCACGGGTTCCAAGCGCCGGAAGACCAGCATGTTCCGCCGCCTCCTCGAGGAGAAGCAGAAGGTTCGCTTCAACTACGGAGTCACAGAGACGCAGCTGCGCCGCTACTTCGCGGAAGCGCAGCGTCTGCCGGGAAAGACTGGCGACAACCTGCTCGCGCTCCTCGAGCGCCGTCTGGATAACGTCGTCTTCCGCCTCGGCTTCGCGCCGACGATTCCCGCCGCTCGCCAGCTGGTTTCGCACGGGCACATTCGCGTAAACGGCAAGAAGGTCGATCGTGCGAGCTTCCTGGCCGAGGTAGGCGAGACGGTGTCGCTCCCCGAGGGAAAGATTCGTGAGCGTGTGGGCGTGCTCGAGTCGGTGACGCGTGGGCCACAGGTTCGGATCCCCGGCTACCTCGCGCTCGATCCCGACGACAAGTTCACGGGTCGCGTGATCGGTTCGCCGGCGCGAGCGGACATTCCGTTCGTCGTCAACGAGGCTGCGATCGTCGAGTTCTACGCGCGGTAACTTCTCGCGAGCGAGGAAGACGGAGAGGCCGGCCCGGTGTGGGCCGGCCTCTTTTGTTTCGCGCTGTTTCGTCGGAGCTGGCAGCTCGGCGGCGGGACGATCGAATAGCGAAAATTCGCTGAACGCAAGTATTTCCTCGACCGAATGAACTCAGCCAGAATTACGCAGGCGTAATTGCCGGCGAGAACGACTGGCCCCAGCCCCACCCGTTCGCGTACCTTCCTCCTCGACATCCCTTCCGGAGCTCTAATGCGCGCGCTTCTCCCTTCCCGATTCCCCACCGCCGCGATCGCCGCCCTCATCTTCTGCGCGGCCTGCAATCGGGGCGAGCCCGCCATGCCCGCCGACACCGCCTCCATGCCCACCGCAGCACCCGCAGCACGGGCGCAGATGGGGATGATGATGGGCGACAGCGCCATGATCATGCTCGACGGATTCTGCGGCGCCGAGGCGGGGGATTCGGCTCAGGGTGCGCACGTGGACCTGATCGTGAATGGCGACGCCGCGCTGCACGCGTCGCAGGTGATGATCAACGTGGCGACTGCTCCGGCCGGCGATCTCACGGCGGAGCTGGTTGCGGGCAAGGACGCGCACACCATGTGCGGCGGGCATGCGCGCCGGATCTACATCGGTGGCACCGCGATGTTCATCGGCAATCCGACGCTCACTCTCACGAGCGCGGGCACGATCACCGTCGCGGCGCGCAGCACCGTGGGCGCCATGCTCGGCGTGCCGATCGAGGTGAAGCCCGGACAGAAGGGAGCGGTGCTCAAATGGGACGCCGCTGCCGGCGCCAGGTAGCGACTACTTCCGGCCGTTGACGTCTGTGCGCGCCCACGGGATGATCTCGAGGCGCTCGAGCGCGATCGGCTTGTTCGTGTTCTCGTCCATTCCGAACTTCTCGGGCGTCTGATAGAGCCGCACGAGCGCCGCATCGATCTCCGCGAGCTCCACGGATTCGCGCGTCGCATTCGACGCCTCGATCTCCTGATTAATCGTGTCGGTGCCGAGGTCTGCCGGGTGGAAGGGAACCTTGGTCAGGTCGCCGGACTGCTCCTGCTCGTCATCGGCCGCCTCGGCGCCGGTGTATCGCAGCAGCTCCTGCTGCAGTGCGGTGCGTTCGTCGAGAAGTCGCTTCTCGAAATGCTTGAGCTGCGCGGCCGAGAGTGCCATGGGTCGTATCCGTTCGAGTGATGGTGGCGTTCGTTGATGAAATTAAGGCAAGGCGCGTTCCCGACGTTCAGAAGGAAAGCTGCACGCCCGTCGTCAGAAAGCG
>JBBSEY010000035.1:0-19828 GCA_038239265.1 Gemmatimonadales bacterium
CGGACATCGGGCGCGTCGACGCGTCGCTCAAGACACCCGAGCGCGTGCACGCGTACGAGGATGCGGTGAAGGTGCTGTCTCCCGTGCGTATCGGCGAGCGTTTCCGGCTGCACGGACCGTGGGGGCAGGATGACGCGACGATCACAGCCTTCGATCAGTGGAATGGACGAATCGTCGCGGTGCTCGCCGTGCCCCCGCACGTGGATTCGCTCGCGAACGGGAAGGCGCCACTGGTCGCTCTCGCCGTGCGCGCGGACAGCGCGCTGCCGCCGGTGGTGGACAGCTGCCGGCGCGACAGCATTCCGCCGATGCTGAGCGCGCGCCTCGCGATCGTAAAGGACTCGCTGCTCACCCTCCTGAAAGATGACACCGTGAAGATGGCGCCGCGCCTCATGAAGTCGCTCCGCGCACAAAAGACGCAGGCGATCGGCTGCTTCGCGAAGGCGCGCGTGATGCTCTTTGTCGCGCAGTGGGCAGGGGACTACGAGTACTATCATCAGCTCGCGGCGCTGGTCGACACGGCGGGGAAGGTGACGCCGCTTCGCGTCAGCGATCTCCGCTTCAAGGTGCACGAAGCGCTCGGCGCGCTCGACGAGGATGGCGATGGCGTGGACGATATCGCGGTGCGGGGGCGGGCGCAGCGCATTGGCGGAACGGTGATCCTGAAGCTCGATGCGGCGAAGCGCCGCCTCGATTTCGTCGACGGGGGATTTGCGTGGGAGAGCTTCTGAGGGGAACAACGGCGCAATTGCGATAAGGGCGCTCCGGGCACCACCTTGTTCTCTCATGATGCGATTCAGTCAGGGCGAGTGGAGCGAGATCAGCCGAATGCTGGACGAGGCTCTCGAGCTTTCGGCCGAACGCCGACCGGCGTGGCTCGCGGAGCAACGCGCGCTAAGCCCCGAGCTCGCCACTGAGGTCGAGGCGCTGCTCGCGCGCGAGGCGCAGATCGACGAGGATCACTTCCTGACCGGTCCCGGGACGATCGCGCCTCCCACGCTATTCACCCTCGCGGGGCAGTCGCTCGGACCGTGGGTGCTCGACCGGCCGATTGGCGAAGGGGGGATGGGATCGGTCTGGCTAGCGCGCCGGAGCGATGGACGGTTCGAGGGCGCGGCGGCGATCAAGTTCCTGAGCCTCGCGGTCGCGGGCCCCCGAGGCGAAGCGCGCTTCCGCCGCGAAGGGAGCATCCTCGCGCGCTTGGCGCATCCCGGCATCGCCCGTCTGCTCGATGCGGGGGTGAGCCCAACGGGGCTGCCGTACCTCGTGCTCGATTACATCGAAGGGAAGCCCATTGATGTCTGGTGTGACGAGCACGCGCTGTCCGTCGAAGAACGACTGCGTCTCTTTCGACAGATGCTCGCAGCGGTCGCCCATGCGCACGCCAATTTCATCGTGCATCGCGATCTCAAGCCCGCGAACGTTCTCGTGACGGCGGATGGCACGGTGAAGCTGCTCGACTTCGGGATCGCCAAGCTGCTGGAGGAGGGCGGGGCGATGGCCGGCGTATTGACCGGATCGCACGACGCGATTTTCACCTTTCTTTACGCCGCGCCCGAACAGCTCAGGGGCGGTCCGATCACCACGGCGACCGACGTCTACAGCCTCGGTGTCATCCTCTACGAGCTCCTTGCGGGGAGACATCCCACCGGCGCCGGCTCGCGCACGCCGGCCGAGCACGTAGTGCGAGTGCTCGAGACGGACGCGCGCCACCTCTCGCGCGCGCTTGCGACGGGCGCGCAGCTCGGGCACGCGGAGGCACTGCGGCTCGCGCGAGTGCGCGGTACGTCGCTCGAGAAGCTGCAACGGAAGCTCGAGGGCGACCTCGACAACATCGTGTGCAAGGCACTGAAGAAGAATCCCTCCGATCGGTACGGAACGGTCGAGGCATTCTCGGACGACATCAGGCGCTACCTGGAGCACGCGCCCGTGGCTGCGCGCGCAGACTCGCTCGCCTATCGCGCAGGAAAGTTCGTGCGGAGGAATCGCGTGCCTGTGATCTTCGCAGCGCTGGCCGCGATCGGGCTCGTCGGAGCGGTGGTGCGTGAGGGGCAGCTGCGCAGCCGTGCGGAGTCGGAGGCGAGGAAGGCGGTGGCGGTGGAGGAGTACATGGTGAGCATCTTCGGCGCGGCCGATCCACTGGCGCAACTGGCGGGGCAGCCGAAGGACATCAGCGCGCGAGCGCTCCTGGATCGAGGCGCCGCGAGAATGGATACGTCGTTCTCGAAGCAGCCGGACGTGCGCGCGGAGCTCAGGAGCGCGCTCGGTCGCGTGTACTTCAATCTCGGCGCGCTCGACAGGGCGTCCACCGAGCTGCGCCGGTCGCTGGCGGAGCGGCGCGCGCTGTCCGGTCCGAACAGCGTGGCCGCGGCAGAGGCGATGGATCAGCTGGGAGAGGTGCTCGCCGAGAAAGACAGCTTTGCGGAGGCGGAACCGCTCCTTCGCGGAGCCCTGGCGATACGGCAGAAGCTTCTCGGCGCGCGCAACGCGGGCACCGTACATAGTCTCGATCACCTGGCGAAGCTGCTGACGAATCGGGACCAGCTCGACGAGGCGGAGCGCCTGTATCGCCAGTCACTCGCGGCTCGCCGGAAGATGTATGGCGACAGCGACCTGACGGTCGCGACGACGCGTGACAACTTCGCGCAGATGCTGCACGCGAAAGGCGCCGACTCGGAAGCGACACCACAGTTCGAGGCCGCACTCGCCATTCGTCGGCTGCGCCTGGGCGATGATCATCCGCTGACCGCCCAGGCGAACGGTGAGCTCGCGGGTTCGCTCGAGCACCAGGGCCACTACGCGGCCGCGGAAGTGCGCTATCGAGATGCACTCCGCATCGAGCGCAAGTCGTTGGGCGATGTGCATCCCATCGTGGCGACGACGCTCAACAATCTCGGCCAAATGCTCTTCAAGGTGGGGCGCAACGACGAGGCGGACTCGCTGCTCCGCGCGGCGCTCGCGATCAATCGCAAGCTCCATGGGGAAAATCACGAGGCGGTGAGCGCCAACATCAGCAATCTCGCGCTCATCGTCAGGGAGCGCGGCGACTTCGATGAGGCGGAGCGACTGCTCGAGCAGGCGCTGTCGATCGACCGCAAGCTGTACGGGCCCGACCACGAAGATGTCGGCTTCGATCTGAACGAGATCGCGGTGGTGATGCGCTACAAGGGGAGATCCGACAGCGCCGTCACGATTCTCAGGCAGGTGCTCGCCGCGAATCGACGCGTGATGGGTGCCGACGTTCGCGGATCGCTAATGATCTCGACCAACCTCGCGCGCGCGCTCGATGATGTGGGCCAGGAGGGGGAGGCGGAGACGCTGCTTCGCGATGTGCTGTCGAAGTTCGACACGACCAATGCCGATCAGCGGCTGGGTGTAATTCCCGCCCGCGTCGGCCTGGGCCGCGTCCTGAACAAGACGCATCGGGCGACGGAAGCGGTTCCGCTCCTACGGTCGACGGTTGCGATGTGCCGTGCGCAGGTGGGTGCGGATCACTGGCGAACGGGGGAAGCCGAGATCGTGCTCGCCGAGAGCTTTCTGTCGCTCGGCGAGGCCGACAGCGCGGAAGCCTCGCTGCGCGCGGGACGCCCGGTGCTCGTGAAGGCGCGTACGGCGCATCCGACGCTCGCGGCGGAGGCGGATGCCGAGAACGAACGGTTGACGAGCACGCGTCGGGACACGCGAGCATTGCTTCATTGAGGCGAGCGAGGCGCTGACGATGGCAACGCATCCGCGCCCCTTAGCCGCGGCGCAGCGACCGCGCGTATTGCCCCGGCGTTTCGCCGAATACCTCACGAAACACACGCGTGAAGTGCGACTGGTCGGCAAATCCAGCATCCAGGGCAATCATCGACAGGGGGCGCCCGGATGCCGCTATCTCCGCGCGCGCACGCTCGATTCGCCGTCGTCTCACGTAGACCGCGATGGTGCAGCCATGATATTGGCGAAAGGTTCGCAGCAGATGCGAAGCGTGTACGCCGGATAGCGCCGCAAGAGTCGCCACGGAGGGCGGTGCCGCAATCGATGCATTGATCGCATCCTCCACCAGCTGGAGCCACCGCGGGCGCCGACGCTCGCCGGTCTTCGGGAGGCGTGCCAGATCGGAAATCAGAAGAAGCAGCGCGCCTTCTATGGCGAAGCGCGAGACGACGTCCGGCTCCCGAATCTCCGAACCCACACGCGATGCCCAGTTTGCGGTCGAACCGCCACGTATGAGCCGTGGCGAGTCGGGGAGCGCGCCCGCCTCTGCTCCTACTCGCTCGAACCATCCCGGAGTGAACTGGATGTTGAGCCAGCGTCCCGGGGTGAGAAAGCGATGTCCGTGTGTCTCGAACGACGGCGTGTACAACAGACTCTGCGTAGTGAGCTCGCGGGAGCGACCGGCGTTTTCCTCGGTCGCATGCCCCTGCAGGATGAGACTGAGAAGCGGAGCGTCACGCGTATGGGCGGCGACCGACAACCCCGAGGCATAGCTGTTCTCGGAGATCGAGACGCCCTCGAATTCGTGGGCATGAATCGGCGCGCCAACAAACTTCCCCATCCCGATCGGAGCTGACATATGGCCTTTCCGCGAGATGTGTCGCACATGCTCTCCCATGCAAGTATACTCGGTCGACGACGGCCGCAATCAGATTGCGCGCCTCGAGTCGCGGCGCCACATGCTCAGTGCGAGGAGGCCAGCCATTGTGACGTCGAAGGCGAGGCAGAATGACGGCCACCATGCCGGAACGCCTGCATTCGACACGGCAATACCATGGACTCCATCAAGAAGGCCGTGAGCCGCGAGACCGGCGACGAGGAACCAGCTATTTCGCTTGAAGCCGGCCGACGCGACTGCTACGAACGCGACGGCGATCGAGGATTCGGGAAAGACAGCGCTTCCGCCGCCGATGACCGCGAACAACACATAGTACGAAGCGACTACGACGAGTACCGTCGGGTAGAACGCTCGATCCTCGTCGAGGCCGAGGAGTGCTGCATACAGCCATGCCGCAAACGCGAGAACGAGTCCGGTGAGAGAGGGGATCATCACGACGGCCTCTCCCGGGCGATGCGCTCGATGATCACCTTGCGCTTCGCCAGGGCGGGCGCGCTTGCGAGCAGGACGGCCTGGCGAACGCCATCCGGCGCGGTGTGTGGAGAGCCGCTGTCGAAGGGAGGATTGGGTTGATATTCGATCGCGAGTTGAATCGCCTGCGCTACGGGCGCACCGAACAGCTCAGTCGCGAGAACGAGGCTGAGGTCGATGCCCGCCGTAACGCCGGCTCCCGTGATGCGGTTGCGATCGCGCACGACTCGCTCATCTACCGGCACTGCACCAAGAAGCGGGAGCAGCCCGAGCGACATCCAGTGAGTGGTCGCGCGATACCCGCGCAGCATTCCGGCAGCACCGAGCAGCAGCGCGCCGCTGCACACGGAGACCACGAATCGCGCAGCCGCTCCGCGCGCCCTGAGAGAGTCGTGCACCACCTCATCCGTGAGCAGCGCATCGACTCCCCACCCGCCCGGCACGCAGAGGACATCGAGCGGAGGCGCGGTTGCGAACGTCGCATCGGGAATTATGGTCAGCCCCCACTCCGTTCGCACGGGATCGAGGCTGGCCGCGATGAGAACGACGCGTGCAGCCGGCATCCTCGCGAATATCTCGTACGGACCGGTGAGATCCAGCTGGGTCGCTCCGGGGAAGAGAAGCATTCCCACCGAAAGCGTCGTATCGTCACTCATCCTTGGCACCCTCCCGAGGGTTTGCTGCGACCAGGTTGTCGGACGCCGCCGCCGGTGCCCCGGTGAGCGTGGCGAGAAAGGCGATGATCTGTCGGCGCTCATCGATCGAGAGATGCAGCGGCTTCAACTCGCTCCGACCGAACGGCGCTTGCGGCGCGTCGCTGTAGTGCCGAAGCACGTCGCTCAGCGATGCGATCTGTCCTGCGTGCATGTACGGAGCGCGATTCGCAACGTTGCGGAGGGACGGTGTCTTGAACGCGCGCACCAGCTCCGCGCCCTCGGTGACGGCGAAGCGAAGCTCGGCGCAGTCGCCTTGCCCCGCGTCGCTGTAGCGGCTCGTGCAACTGAACTCGCCATCGCGCGCCTTGAGCGCACCGGCGGCGCGCCCACTGTCCGGTGCGAGCTCCACGGACGCGACTGCAACGCCCGTATTGTGGAAGTGATTATCGCTGAACGCCGATCCGTTGTGACAGTCGACGCAGTTCGCCTTACCAATGAAGAGGCGCAATCCAGCCTCCTCATCGGAGGTAAATATTCGCTTTTCCTGCGGCGACTCGCTCGCCAGCTCCGCCGCGACGTACTCGTCGAATCGCGATGGCGCGAGCTCGATGCGGCGCTCGTAGGCAGCGATCGCCTTGCCTATGTTCGCGTATACCCGGGAGATATCCTGACGCCTCTGATCGCTCAAATGCATCCACGCGCCGGCACTGCCGCTGTCGGCCACCGGTCCGGCGTGAGCGGGGAGGCCATTCAGCGCGGGCAGTGCGCCGAACACCGATTCGTACGCGGGCTTGTAGCTTTTCGCAATCAGGAGAGCGTATTGCGTACGGTCACCGCCGTGCTCCACCGGGTTCTCCAGCGGCCCGAGCGCCTGCTGCCACTGGCTGTCCGCCCGCCCGTCCCAGAAAAGCCACGGACTCCGCGAGGTCCCAGCGATCGGCATCGTACGCCGCGAGCCCTCTCCAACTCCGTGTGCACGAGAGCGTCCATCCTGAAAATCCTTCTCGGGTACGTGACAGGTCGCGCAGGACACCTCGCCGGTGCGACTCAGTCGGTCATCGAAGAACAAGAGATGCCCGAGACGCGCGGCTACGCTGTCGTCGGCGTAGCGATTCGAGGGATCCAAAGGGAGCGCGCCTCGACTGGAAAGCGTGAGCGACCTCATCACCGCACGCTCCCGGGGTGACCACCTGGCTCGCTCGGGGGACACTGCGCTAAGCGTCTTCGTGCATACCAGAATGGAAACGACGATCCCGGCCACGAACGCAATGCGCTGCCAGGGCGTGAGCCGCATGAAGGCGAAGATGTACATCGGCGGCGCCTACAGGCTGAGGTTGAAGACCAGCGTGTCGCCGCCGGCCGCCGAGCTGACGTGAAACTTCACGACCCACCAACCGCCCATGGTGAACTTCAGCCCCTCCACCAGGTGATCCCCGTTGCCGAGTGCACGCGTGACCCGCGGCTTCGTAGGGAGACCGTGACCGTGCTGCGGCATTCCGCCATCGATGGTGACAGTCGCGACATCCACGCTTGATCCGCTCGCGGTCTCGAGATGCAGCGTCCAACTCTGGAGGACCCCCCGTGGAATGGAGTCGCCGGCCGGCCGTATGGTGCCGCGATAGACTCCGGCGTCACTGATCCGGGTCCGCGAGTAGTCCATGTCCTTCGGGGATTGTGCTGAAGCCATGCAGCCGGCGGTGAAGAGCGCCGGCACGAGCGCGAGGAAAGGTCGCCCTGCTACGAGCGGGCGTCGCGCGATGCTGAAGCGGGTGTTTGACATCGATGTCCCAATGGAAGAGGTGGTTGCGAGTCACGTCGCGTGGACGTGTGCTCAGACTACCGTTCCATGACGTGGCGATCTTGAACCAGAACGCTGTTTTGGAAGATTCGCGCAGCTTTCTCGCGGGCGGCCAATTCCACGCGTGGTTGCGATCACCGCGATGCGTGTGCGACCTTGGCTCACATGCAAAATCCACGGGCCATTCGAGCGTTCCTCGGCGAAGGTCGCATTTCGAAATTCGTCAGCGCGATTTGTCTATGACGCACTTCAGCCGGGAGAATTGGCCGTCGCGCAGCAAGCTGCTCGACGAGGCGCTCGATCTTTCCGCAGCGGTATAGACGCTCGCGGGGCGGACGCTCGGCGCCTACGTGCTCGAGGCGCCGCTCGGCCGAGGCGGCATGGGCTCCGTGTGGATGGCGCGGCGGAGCGATGGCCGCTTCGAGGGCGTTGCCGCGATCAAGCTGCTCAGTCTCGCGGTTGCGGGGCCGGTGGGCGAGGCGCGCTTCCGGCGCGGGGCTATTCCGTCAACTATCGCGCGGGCAAGTTCGTGCGGAGGCATCGGGGATCGGTGGCGGTCGCGGTGTTCGCCCTCGCGGGGCGCGTGGCCGCGGCGACGCGCGAGAGGCAGCTGCGCGCGTGCCGAGTCGGAGGCGAAGAAGGCCGTCGTCGTGGAGGAATATCTCGGAAACATCTTTGGAGCGGCGGATCCGTTCGCCGCGACGGCAGCGGGGAAGAGGGACGTGACGGCGCGCGCGCTGCTCGATCGCGGCGCGCTTGCCAAGCTCGATACCATCGATGCAGAATCGAAGCTAGCGGGGATCCCTGGGCGCATCGGATTGGGACGCGTGCTTCTGGGGACGCGGCGAGCGAGAGAGGCGCTCCCCTTGATGCGATCGGCGGTGGCGATGAGCCGCGAGCGGCAGGGGCCCAGCCATTGGCGCACTGGGAGTCTGAAGTCGTACTCGCGGAATGTTTTCTCTCGCTCGGCCAGCTGGACAGCGCGGAAGGGCCGCTCAGGGAAGGGCGCACGGTGCTGATGAAGTTCGGGACGTCGCATCCGCGGCTGTTGAAGGAGGCAAATGTGGCACACGAGCGACTGAGTGCGATGCGAAAGCGACGGCAATCGTGAGTGCGGGCGACGACGGCGTACTTGATCTGCAGGCAGCGTGCGTGATGCTCGTAGCGCTGGCAGGGATGGTGCCGAGCTACGAGCGGCTCGACGACGAGCGCGTGCGCGTCGCGCCGGATGTCGCGGTCCTCAGCACCGATCGCGCCGCGCGACTGCTCGCTTCGATGCCCAAGCCGCTGATCTGCCATGCCGAGAGCAGAGCCGGTGTGCTCGAGGTGACGTGCGAGCTGCTCGCGGAGCTGGACGGCGCAGAGCAGGCGCACTTTGCGAGGCGGTACGATGAGCTGGGAGAGCACGGAGAGATCTTGAGCCTGCTCGCCCATCGGTACGGCGGCGATGACGCGTGTGTGATCGCCGCGTTGGGACGGGGCGAGCCGACGCTCGTATCGCTGGCCGGTGTGCGCCGTTGGAGTCACGACTACGAGATCAGTTACGCGAGTTCGCGGATCGATGACGCGAACGATCCGCGGGTAAGTCACGATGGAGGATGCGACGAGGCTCGGCGGCGCGGAGCAAAAGGAGTCCTAAGGTTCACTTCGGCTGCGTCGAGCCTCGCAACCATCGATGGTGGACAGCTCCCGTTCCCGCTGCCGAAGTCGGCAACCGCGGAGGATCGACGAAAGGCAGAGCGCACGTTCGTCGCGATGGCGAAGCAGCATCTGTTCGAGATCGACGAGGAGGACGAGCTCGCCGCCGTGGAACGCGATCTGGTGGAGCGAGGCGAGATTCCAGCGGATTCCACGGAGAGATACGCGAGCACCGGTCGTGAATACATGCGCGGGGTGCTCGCGTCCCAGATGCGGCAATTCTTCGAGGAGCGGGAGATGCCTGCGGAATGCGCCGCCTTCATCGACGCGTGCCGACAGATGTGACGAGATGGAGTTTGCGTGCGCTATCGAATCGGCGATTCGCCCTAGGTCGCCTGACACCTCGCCATGTTGCCATCGAGCGTGACGAGCTTGCTCACCCAGAGCGTGACTTGGTAGGGCCAGGAAGTGCGATGCCCGACCGACGAGGCATAGAGCTCAATTCCGAGCCGCTCATCGGTCGCCGCCCACGCCGGCTTTGGCCAGTTGAGATTGCCGAAGTCTACGACCAGATGTCCCGGCAGCAGGGGATAGTTCTGCGACAGAAGCTCATCCGCTGGAATGAACGGCGTCGAGCCCCCGAGCAGCGAGTCGAGCTTTGCTGCCGGCGCGCCCGTCAGCCGAGCCGGGCAGCGCAGCTTCGACATGTGATGGTAGGCCCACGCGTAGGTCGTGCGGAAGTCGTCGACGGTGGCGCTATGAAAAACGACGAAGAGCTGAATGAGGCGCCCCGCCGCCAGAGTCGAACCGAAATATCCGGCTACCTCGGCGTCGCGACCATCGACCATCCCCGTGTAAATGGAGGGATTTCCGATCCCCGCCATCGAGTCCACGACCACGCGCCATCCACGAGTGGTGAGGTACTGCGCGAGCGCCTCCCGGCTCGTGCCCATCGCGACGCCGAGAACAGGCTCGACGATGTTCGCGTCTTGTCCCGGTCGAGGAGACTGCGCCGGGGAGGAGCGCGCATTCGCGAGCGCCAACAACGGGATGATCAGGGCTCCGATCGATGCCGAGCCTCGCGCGCGGGGAAAATCAGTCATCGGACGCGTCCAGTGACAGGAGATGGCTGAACAAGAGCGCGACCCACTAGAGGCAGGACGTATGGCGATTCTTACGGTGCATGTCCGGAAAAGTGCGAAAGTCTCGTACGAAGGGAAGTGTGCGGGCGGGGATTGCGGCGAGATGATAGCTGCCGCATGATCGGTGTCGGGGCTGACGCATTCGCAGAATCGGCGCCACTGTTCTGCTCGGACCATCGCCCGTGATTCTGAAGCAAACGCAGAAAGGAGGGTTCGTCCATGTCACTCCAGCTCCACTCGGCCCTGAACGTCGTGACTGATTCGGGGGCGCGCGGCAATATCTTCGCGGGATCGTCGCTCGTCGCGTTCGCAGAGCGAAACCAGTAGCGCGTGACGATGCCGAAGTTGCCGCCTCCACCGCCGTTGTGCGCCCACCACAGCTCGCGATTCGGGTCGGAGGCTTCGCGGGTCGCGACCGTCGTGATCGCTCGGCTCTCCTTGTTCACAGTCACGACTTCGACGGCGTAGAGATAGTCCGCTGCGAGCCCGAGCTCGCGGCAGAGAAAACCGAATGCGCCACCCACGACGTGCCCGCCAATTCCGATGCCGGGATATTCGCCGAGCGGGAGGACGGTGCCCCAGCCGTCGTGAAGCGCGCGGAACGTCTCGCCGACGGTTGCACCCGCCTCGACCGCGATCCTCGGCAACCGCATCCTCGAGCGAGGCGACGACCTGCTCGGTCGACGTGACGATGCGGGCGTAGTCGGGGGTGGAGGTGAAGCGCTTGTTGAAGCGCTTGTTGAAGCGCTTGTCGACGACGGCGCGATATTGCGGGTCGTCGGGGCCGAGCCTGAGCGGCCGCGCTATGTCGGCTGACGGACGATCGGACATCGACCCCTCGGCATGTAAACGGAGAGAATGTGAATCACGCGCGTCAGCCGTGCACGGAGAATCGCTCGAGGTACACGAGAAGTCCCAGGAGCGCCTGCACCGCTCCGAAGATCAGGATTGACACATCGAGGCGCCGCTTCCAAAAGAGTCGTCCGAGTCCGCCAATGAGAAGTCCCGAGACGATGCCGATGACGAAGAAGCCGGCAAGGTGGTCTCGAAAGGCGAGAGCGGTTCCCCCGATGGCACGCGCGGCAAGGATGTGGCCGAACAGGCCGAGGAGGGTGAGGACGACGCCGAGCGATGAGTAAAGTGAGCGTGCAATCGTGGGAGTCGAGTTGGCGTCGATTCCACTCATGGGCTGCCCGCCGAGCGCAGGAAAACCAGCGTGCGCTCCCACGCCAGCTTCGCCGCCGACTCATCGTACGAGTCCGGGCGATCGAACTCGACAAACCAATGCCCAGTGCCCGGGTATCGATGGAATTCTACCGGTCGTCCCGCGTTTCGAAGTGCGGCTTCCATCGCATCCACATCGGATGGCGCTTCGAACTCATCATCCTCCGCGAAGTGGCCGAGGTATGACGCCTTCGATGCGCCGTAGTCGCCGCCCAACGATCCGTAAAACACGACGACTGCCCGAATGAGATCGGGGTCGGTAACCGAGAGATCGAGCGCATAGTACGCGCCAAGCGAGAATCCGATCACGGCTATCCCCTGCTCGACACGGCCCGCAGTCTCAGTGAGAAAGTCGACGGCAGTGGCGATGTCCGCTCGAGCTCCTTCGAGATTCGCATCGAGCGCGGTGCCGAGCGCGCGAGCGTCGGCGATGTCCGTCGTGACTCTGCCGTGATAGAGGTCGGGCGCGAACGCGACGAATCCGGCAGCTGCGAGTTGATCACAGTACGACTTGATCGTGTCGCTGAGCCCCCACCATGCGTGCAGCACGAGCACGGGGGTGCGGGTGCCGGTGGAGGGAAGGGCGAGGTAGCCGTCCGGGCGAGTGTCGGTCACACGCGAAAATGTATGCGCGGATCTCCTAAATCGCGATCTGTAAAATTGCGCTGCTCAGCCCGGAGCCGCCTCGAGAAATCTCGACGCCACAGCAGCGGCAATGGCGAGCACGATCAGCATGGTGCCCGCGCCGAGAAGAGTTCGTAGCCCTGCGCGAATTCCAGGCTCGAGCACCGAGTCGCCGGGATCGACAGGGTTGTAGCGAACCAGAACCCGGTGTCCGCGTGGGTACGTGCGCTGCAAGGCGTAAATCGCGGCGCCATGACTGAATCCCGGAAGCGTCGACGCGAATCCAATTTGCGATCCCGGCAGCCGCGCTTCGTTCACCGTGTATTCGTAGCGGATGTCGGGATAGTACAGCGTACTGCGGCCGATCCAGACTCTCGACATGTTCACCGAGGTGATCTTTCCCGCGACTTCCGGCCAGCTGCGCGATGCCAGCGCCCGTCTCGCGAGCATCACGCCAGACACCAGGAGCCCTCCGCCGAGCAGTCCGAGCACGAGTGCAAGCACACTGTACACTCTCCTGGATCCCCCTGGTGCAGCTGCGTACGGGCGCAATTTGCTCTGCGCCTCAGTGACATTCTGCACCAGGGCAGCGCGGCCCCACATTCTGCCAATCGAGGACGTGGGCGCGCCGAGCTCACTCGACCGCAATACCGTTCACATATCCCGCAAGGCGGTCCAGCGTCTGCGTCCCGCCATCCAACACGCCGTAACGCTCCACCGCGGTCCTCATCGCTTCCGCATCCCTGAACGTCATGCGCAGCGAGAAGCTCGTCTTCTTCCCCTCTGCGTTCAGGAGCACGACGACGGTAAAATCCAGCGGCGCTCCCGGCAGATCCCATTCGTTCTCGTAGACGATCCGCGACGGCGGCACGATCTCGCGGAATATCACGAGATTCGGATAGTCGGTCCCGTCCGGTCCATGCATGACGAAGCGCCACGCGCCGCCCACCACGAACGAGAATTCGTGCGTCGTGGTCGTGAATCCCGCCGGTCCCCACCATTGACGCACGTGATCCGGATCGGACCAGACGCGCCACACGAGCTCGCGCGGCGCATCGAGCATGCGCGTGAAGACTACCTCGCGCTCGGAGAGCTGCTCGCGGCTCGCAGCTGCGGACACGGTCACGGCGATCCTACTTTCCAATCGCCTGCGTGCCGTCCGCCCACTGCCGCACGGGAATCAACAACGTCAACACCGGCGACGACGGATCGCCCTGAGAGCCGTCGATGATCGGCGAGGTCATCCCGCTCGCGCCAAAGGCGGACCGCGGCGCGCTCCTGATCGAGTAGAAGAACATCAGGTGCGGCATCCAGTGCGAATTCGTGTCGCCGAGGCGCTGCTGCGGCGATAGCATGTACGTCATCGCGCCGTCAGCCGGCATCGGGAACTCGTGGGACGCGTATGCGCGCTTCGTCCGCGCCGCAATCTCGCTCGTGTCCACTCCCGCCATGATCCACTCGGCGCGCTTCCTCATCTCCGGCAGCACGGTGCGCGTCGCGGGCGGATTGAGACAATTCGGAGCGCGCACGGTCGCGCTCCAGAAAGTCGGGTCGGTCAACGATCCGGAAAACGAGCGAAGCACCAGACAGGTAAAGCCGTTGGAGCCGTGCGCGGCTTCGACGTACCCCGTGCGTGTCAGCACGAGCACCGTCGCCGAGTCGGAGACGTTTCCGGGCGCAGAGCTTCTGGCGAGCGCCACTTCGGCCGCGCGGTCGGTGATCATGAAGGGCGCGAGGTTGGGGCTCGTTTGCGCCGTTGCGGGACCAGCCGCTACCACGATCGCGCATACGATCGCGGTGAAATGATGTCGAATCAAACCAGAGATTTGCACGTGGGCGGGGATTGGGGTGGGGGTCATTGGTTGGATTGCAGCGCCTTCAGATACGCCTCGAGCCGGTCAAGGCGATCCTCCCAGAGCTTCCGGAAGTTGTCCAGATAAGCGCTGGCCTCGGCCAGCGGCGCGGCTTCGATGGAACGGGGGCGCCACTGCGCATCCTTTCCTCGCACCACCAAGCCAGCATTCTCCAACACCCTGAGGTGCTTGGAGATAGATGGCTGACTCATCTGGAACGGCTCGGCCAGCTCGGTCACCGATCGAGTGCCGGTGCTGAGGCGGTCGAGAATCGCGCGGCGCGTTGGATCCGCGAGCGCGCCGAAGATAGCGCTGAGTGAGTCTGGTGAGCTCGGAGTGTACATAGCTAAGAGGCTATATACACTTCGGGGACTCAAGCGTCAAGGCGCAACGATCGCACCGACCTCGGCTAGGCGGCTATTGCCCGCCGCGATCGAATGCCACATCGTGCGCGACCATGCTGGCGCTTCCCAACGCAGCACTCTCCCTCGCCGGCTTCACACTCGCCCACGCGGCGTGGAGCCTCGCAGACTCACACGACGGTGAGCCCCTCTCCCCCCTCGCCGTTTTCGAGCAGCACGACGGTGGGCGCCGGATCACTCGCTTCGAGGGCGAGACGCAGGAGCAGGCGATCATCGCTGGGAAGAGTGCGATGCGCGGCGTTCGCGGCGACATCGCCGCGTGGGCCTTCGCGCGCGAGGGCGCGTGGCGCAGGATGAGAAGCGATCATCCCGGTGACGTGCTCGCGATCGACTTCTGGGCGCACGACATGACCACGCCCGCGACGCTCACGCAGTCTTTCAACCGCGCCGCCAATGGTGCGCGCTTTCGCATCGGCGGCATTCCCACACTCCTAATCGGCGATGGACTCCTCGCCGCCGACGTGGCCACTCCTCACATATCCGTGATCATGGCCGGTGTTCGCGCGCACACCGCCGTCGCCGAGCTCTGGCCGAGCTGGGCGTAGCGCGCACAGCGGGTCTACCGCAGCTGCTCCGCCACCGCGTCGAAGAATTTCCAGTCGTCGACGACCGCACCGCCCGTCGGCCTGGTCTGCGCGCTCCACACGACGATCACGAGATGCGCCGCCGGATTGATGTAGATGTGCTGCCCGAATATTCCGTTCGCTTCGAACGCGCCGTCGCGAAGCTCGGCCGGCGAGGTGCCGGGCCACCAGAAGTAGCCGTACGGCAGCACGGATCCATCGCGCAGCGTCTTCGGCGTCGATGCCTCGTGCCGCCACCCCTTCGGCAGGATGCGCTTGCCCTTCACGATCCCTCCGTCGAGAAAGAACTCCCCGAAGCGCGCGTAGTCGCGGAGCGTCGCACTGAAGCCGCTCCCGCCGATCTCGTGGCCGTTCGGCGCATCGAGCCACCATCGCGCATCGGACTCCATGCGTAGCGGCTCCAGATACGCTCGGAGAGATAGTCCGCGAGCGAGCGGCCGACCGCGCTCGTCACCACTTCTCCAGCGACGACGGTCTCGCCTGTACTGTAGTTGTTCACGAACCCCGGCTTCGCCTTTCGCGGCAGCGATCCCATCAGCTTCATCGCGGCGCCGGGCTGCTGCGCGATCTGCGCCTCGAGCAGATGCCGGCGATCGGACGATGAATCGGTGTACGTCTCGTTCCAGCGAACGCCGGAGGACATCATGAGGATGTCGCGCACGCTCACGTCATCGTACGCGCTCCCTTTCAGCGAAACGACGTATCGGGTGACCGGATCGGAGAGCGACGCGATTCGACGCTCCTTGAGTGCGGCACCAACCAACGTCGATGTGATCGACTTCGCAACCGACATCGACATCCATCGCGTGCGCGGAGTGTTGCCGTAGCGATAGCGCTCGAGCGCGATGGAGCCGCGCGAGAGCACGAGCAACCCGGCCACGCGATTGAGCTCGAGGTAGCGCTCGAGATCGTACGTCGAGTCGCCGTCGCGAAAGTGGACCTCACCGAGCGGTGTGCGCGACAGCGGGAGCGGCTTGGGATTTCCGCCATGCGCCACCCTTCGCGTGGGGAAGAGGCGATCGATGTTGCGGAAGGTGTTCACCGCGAGCTCCGGCGTGAGCGCGCCATCGTACATCTGTCGCACGGTGCCGATGGGCTCGGAAGCGTGAGCATAAGCCACGGTGTCCGTTGCCGAATGTGTGCGCTGTTGCGCGAGAGACGCGCTCGCGAACGCGCAGCTGGAGACAAAAACGACGGCGACGAGGATGCGCTTCATCCGATACGAGATGCTCGGCATGCGAGTAATGGCTACCGGGCTCGCGCGGCTTCGAGCAGCGCCAGCCGTCGAGCGGCAGGATATGGCGCATCGCCCTTGAGGGCGCGCCAGAGAATGTGATTGAACAGCGCGTCGTCCACGCGATCCTCGTGCGCCAGATCAATGTGCGCCGACGCGCGCGCGCCCGGGGTGGACGCGAGATTCAGCTCGCCGAGCGGCTGCGCGGGAATGAGCGCGACATACGGGCGCGTATCCGGCGACGACCGCCAGATCTCGCGGAGCGGGCGGCCAAAGTGATCGAAGTGCGAGAACGAATCGAGGTCGAGTAGTTCCTCGATCGTCGCGAGAACGTCGGTGGTGTTCACGAAGCGATGGGCCGCCCCGCCGCGCGCCCATGGCGAGATCGTGAACATGACGGAGCGATGCGAGTCGACGTGGTCGGGGCCCGCCTGCGCGTCGTCCTCGAGCACGAATACCGCCGTCGAGCCCCAGAACCTGGAACGCGACAGCGCCTCGACGATGCGCCCGAGCGCGAGATCGTTGTCGGCCACGCACGCGCGCGGCGTGCAAAACCCCGAGCGCAGCCCCGCCGTATGGTCCCTCGGCAGATGCAGAATCTCGAGCGACGGCATCTTCCCCGCGCGCTCATACTCGTGGAATTCGGAGATCCAGACATCCGCGCGTCGCTGGTCCGACACCGACATGTCGAAGGGTGGATACGACGGGTTGGTGTACGGCTGCAGCGCCGGCAGAAGCGCACGTACATCGTGCTCGCTTCCGTCGCGCTTGCTGTCCGCGGCATCGCGCGCGCGCGGCATCACCTCGGATGCTTCGCCGTAGTTGCGCAGCGTCAGATGCTTGCGCGCCGCGGCATCCCACAGATATCCGACAACGGGATCGTCGACATCGCCTGGTTCGTCGGGCTCGGGGCGGCGATTGCGATAGATGTCGTGGGTGGTTTTCTCGATGTAATCCGTGACGTAGCCGGCGATGCTCCATGGATGCCCCTGCTGGCTCACTTCGGCGTTCACGAAAAATCGATCGTACGTTCCAAAGCGCTCGGCCAGCGCATGATGATTCGGCGATAGCGCGCGCGGGAAGAACGTGAGCGACGAGTCGCCGTCGCCGGGGCGGAGATCGCCGAGCACCTGATCGTAGGTGCGATTCTCCTTGATGATGTAGATGACGTGCTCGATCGGAGGATACTTGAACGGAGTGCGCCGCGCGTTCCACCCGTTCGCTTCGGCCACACGGCGCGACAGCACGTCGAGGGCCTGCCCCCGCGCCGCGGGGAGCACCGCGAGCGTGCCGTTCAGCTGTCCGAGCGTGTAGGCGTGCGGATCGTCGTCCGCACGCTTCGCATCCGGGCGAGGACCAGTAGGATTCGGGCCAGCGCCGCGCCCCTTCCCGTTGATCACGAGCAACGAGTCCGAAGAGTTCGCGGAGGCCGGCGCGAGGACCGCGGTCGGATACCACTCCGTGGGGATGCGACCGGCGAGCGAGTCGGAGCCGCGCGCGGATGCGATGCCCGACGCGAGCGCCGAGAGGTCGAACACCGCGATCGCATTCGCGTCGGCCTCGGCGACATAGAGCCGCGTGCCATCGGCGTTGAGTGCGAGCGCGTTTGGAGTGCTCCCTTCGGCGAGATCGTCGGGCGCGGGATCGAGCAGCCAGCGCACCACGCGCCGCGCTCGCGTGTCGATGGCGGCGACGCGATCCGTGCTCGCGGAAGCGGCGAAGAGCCGGCTTCCGTCCGCGGAGAGCGCGAGCGCGGATGGATGGCGCCCAACATCGATGGGACGTTCGGAGGCGAGCCTGCCCGATGCGACGGTATGGAAGACGTGCACCGTTCCGCCACCCCAGTCGGAGACGTACACACGTGCATTGGGGGCGGCGACGACGGCGTAGGGATACGAGCCGGTACCGAGCCGTTGCACTATGCGGCGCGATGCGAGGTCGACGACGGCAATCGAGTCCGCGAGATTCTCGGCGACGTAGAGCATACGCCCGTCGCGAGAGAGCGCGAGTCCGGCAGCGTAGCGTGAGCCGGGCGGTGGCGCGCTTTCGTTCGGCGCGGCGCCCGCGCTCGATAGCGCGATGCTGTCGACGAGCGTGGCGGGTTCCGCAGACGATGCGTGCCACGCGTAGATGTACACGCGGTCCGTCGCGCCACCCGAGGCGTAGAGCGTCGCGCCGTCCGCACTGAAAGCGAGGCCGACGAATGCGCCGGACTGCGGTATGTGTTGCACGAGCGCGCCGCTCTCGCGATTGACGATCTGAAGTCCCTGCTCACGCCACCCCGAGAGGCTCACGACGACGCTGTGACCGTCGGGAGCGAGGAGCGCGGCGAGTGGCATGTTGCCGAGCGGGGAGGAGCGGCCGGCGGGATCGAGGCGGACGCCGGTGGGAAGGCGGTTGGTGGCGCTGAGCGATGCTGGTGAATCGGAGGGCGGGGCCGCGCCGCTCCGTGGCCCGCGCGTGCACCTCCCAGCAGCAAGCGCGAGGGCGAGCACAGTGGTGGTGCGCAGGAGCGACGTTGCGCGAGTGAACGAGACTCGAGTCATTTGACCGGCATTGGTGGAAAAGTCCTTACTTGCCCGTCGACGAGGAATCGCGGGATACTAATGCATGTGCAATGCGTTTGCTTCCTTCATAGTACGGTTGCCCTGGGGGAGTTCTTAGGGTCCACGCGAGCGTCGCTGAGGACGCTCTATCCGCGGTGTCGTCGCGTGCGTATCGTACATGACCGCATGCTGCACTCTCTCCTCCGCATCCGTCGTAGACGTGACCGAATCGCCCGCTGACGAGCACGCTCGACTTCAGTCGGCACTCGGCGATGCGTACATCGTAGAGCGTGAGCTGGGGCGTGGGGGGATGGCCACTGTGTGGCTCGCCCGCGACCAGAAGCACAAGCGCCCGGTGGCGATCAAGGTGCTCCACCCGCACCTCGCCGCGTCGCTCGGCGCCGACCGCTTTCAGCGCGAGATCGAGGTCGCGGCGCGGCTGCAGCACCCGCATATCCTGTCGGTCCACGACTCGGGGAGTTCGAACGGGTTGTTCTGGTTCAGCATGCCGTTCGTGGAAGGGGAGACGCTGCGTGCACGGCTCGAGCGCGACCGGCAGCTGCCGGTGGACGAGGCGATTCGCATCACGCGAGAGGCGTCGCAGGCGCTGCAGTACGCGCACGACCATGGCGTGGTGCATCGCGACATCAAGCCGGAGAATCTGCTCCTCACCGCCGACGGAAACACGCTCGTCGCCGACTTCGGGATCGCCCAGGCGCTTGGCGCCGAGATGGCGACGGGCGTGCCGCAGCGGCTCACCGAGACGGGAATGGTGGTGGGGACGCCGCAGTACATGAGCCCCGAGCAGGCGAGTGGCGATCGCGTGCTCGACGCGCGCACCGACATGTACTCACTCGCGACGGTGCTCTACGAGATGCTCGCAGGGGAACCACCGTTCACCGGGCCGAATGCGCAGACCGTTCGCGCGAAGATGCTCTCCGGGCCGCCGCCGTCGGTGCGTCGAGCGCGTCCCGCGATCGCGGCTGCGCTCGACTCTGCGCTCGACAAGGCGCTCGCGTTGTCGCCCGCGGATCGCTAC
>JBBSEY010000036.1:0-19710 GCA_038239265.1 Gemmatimonadales bacterium
CCCTATTATCGCTCCACTTACGTGTTGGTCTATCGCAGCAAGGGGCCGGTGCACGTGCGCTCGCTCGATGACAGCGCACTTCGGTCGCTCAAGGTCGGCGTGCACATGATAGGAGACGACTATCAGAACACGCCTCCCGCGCAGGCACTCGCGTCACGCGGGATCATCGACAACGTGCAGGGCTATCCCATCGTCGATGATTACTCGAAGCCGAACCCGCAGGCGCGTATCATCGAGGCGCTCGAGAAGGGGGAGATCGATGTGGCGATCGTGTGGGGGCCCTTTGCCGGATATTTCGCCAAGCGCGCACCCACTCCGCTGACGATCGTGCCGGTGGTTCCATCGGCCGATGCATCCGGCCAGCTCTTCGCCTTCGACATCGCGCTGGGCGTGCGCCGCGCCGACACGGTCCTCGCGCATGCGCTCGATACGGTGCTGGTGCGCGAGCGCCCAGCTATTCACAAAATTCTGTCCGACTACGGCATTCCGCTCGACAGCGCGAAGGCGCCGAGCGGAGCGATTCACGGAGAATGACCATGCGAACCAGGCTCCAGACGATCGTGCTCGGCGGTGCCGTACTCTCCCTGCTCTCGATCGCGGCGTGCGGCACGCCCGAAAAGAAGGATCAGAGCAAGGCCAGCGCGAAGCCGGACAACTCTGAGGATATCGGCCAGCGAACCTTCAGCGGCGACGCGAAGCTCGCGGTGCAGGGGCGCGAGCTATTCATCGCCAACAACTGCTACAGCTGCCACGGTGGTCTCGCGGGTGGTGCGATGGGCCCGAGCCTCCGCGATACGACGTGGAAGTTTGGCGGCAGCGACTCGCTCATCTATCACAGCATACACGACGGACGACCGATGGGAATGCCGCCGTGGGCCGGTCGGCTCAACGATCGCGAGATCGGCGCGCTCATCGAGTACATTCACTCGCTGCGTACCAAGTCGGAGCCACAGTTCTTCTTTGCGCAGGGTGGCGACACCACCGCGATGCCCGCCGGAAACGCCGCCCCCCCGGCGTCGCCGAATCCGATTGCGATGCCGGGGCCGCATCCCGACACCGTCAAGCATCCGTCGCCGAAAAAGACCGACTAACGCGGCGTCAGAGCGCGGCGGTGCGCGCGTACGTCGGCGCGTGCCGCACATTCGCCGCCTGCTCGAACGCGTACGCCATGCCCACGAGCGTCGGCTCGCTCCATGCCCTTCCGAAAAACGAGATGCCTACCGGTAGCCCGAACGCGTAACCCGCGGGTACCGTGATGCTCGGGTAGCCGGCCTCCGCAGCGGGCGACGAGCTTCCGCCGCCGTCGCCATCCCCATTCACCAGATCGATCGGCCCGGGCGGCCCGCTCGTTGGCGCGAAGAGCGCATCCAGTCTGTGCGCGTTCATGATCGCGTCGATCCCCTTGGCGCGCGTGCTCATCCGCACCTTTGCGAGCGCCGCGAGATACTTCGCATCCGTGAGCGGCCCGCACTTCTGCGCGCGTTCGAAAATCTCCTGGCCGAAGTATGGCATCTCCTCGCTCTGGTGCGCGCGGTTGAACGCGATGAGATCCGCAAGCGTGCGCACCTTCGCACCGACGCCGAGCGACGCCAGATAGTCGTTGATGCCCGCCTTGAACTCGTAGAGAAGCACCTCGTACTCCGCATCGCCAACCGCTCCCAATGTGCCGATCTCGACGGGATCCACGATCACCGCCCCCCTTTCGCGCATGAGCTCGAGCGCGTGTTCTGCGATCGCGTCGGCGGCGGTGCTGTAGCCGAAGTACTGTTCTCGTGGAACGCCGATTCGCTTGCCGCGCAACGCGTCTCCGTTCAGTCCCTCCACGATGCCCGGAGTGCGGCGCACCACCCTCGCCGTCGTCGCCCCATCTCGCGCATCGGCGCCCGCGATCGCGCTCAGCAGAATCGCCGCGTCGGTAACCGAGCGCGCAATCGGGCCCGCCGTGTCCTGACTCCGGGAGATCGGAATGATCGCACTTCTGCTGACGAGCCCGACCGTCGGCTTGATCCCCACGAGCGAGCATGCGGCTGCCGGGCTGACGATCGAGCCGTTCGTCTCGGTGCCGATCGCGGCCGCGCAGAAGCTCGACGCCACCGCCACCGCCGAGCCGGAGCTCGAGCCGCTTGGCGAGCGATCGAGAGCGTATGGATTGCGGCACTGCCCGCCGCGGCCGCTCCAGCCGCTCGCCGCATGTGTGCTCCGGAAGTTGGCCCACTCACTGAGATTCGTCTTGCCGAGGATCACGGCGCCTGCAGCGCGCAGACGTTCGACGACGAACGCGTCGCGCGTGGGTCGCCCGCCCACGAGCGCGAGCGAACCGGCCGTCGTCTGCATCCTGTCAGCGGTCGCCACGTTGTCCTTGATCAATATCGGAATGCCGTGCAGCGGCCCGCGCGCGCCCGATCTCCTGCGCTCCGCGTCGAGCGCGTCGGCGATGGCGTCGGCGTCAGGGTTGAGCTCCAGCACTGCGTGGAGCTCGTGATCCTTCTCGCCGATTCGCGCGCGATACGCCTCCACGATCTCGCGCGAGGAGATGGCGCCGCTCTCCATCGCCTGCTGCAGCTCGGCGATCGATCGCTCCGCGACTTCCGCGTCATGGTGATCGCTCCGTCGCCGGTGCCCGGGTTGCGCACGTAGCGTGTGCCACGGTGCGTCGACGCTCGCTGCCGCCACGCCCGCCGCAGCGACCGCCGCGACGAATCCCCTTCTGTTCATCGAATTCTCGCTCGACACGCAGGGCCTCCCGTTTGCATTGTCAGTACGCATGGTGAAATGGATCGTGGGACTCGTGATGTCGATTGGTATTTACGGCGTCGCGCTGCTGATGGCCATTGAGAACATCATCTTGCCGCTCCCATCGGAGCTGATCATGCCGGTCGCCGGCTTCGTCGCATCGCGCGGGAAGATGTCGCTCGCCGGCGTGATCGTCGCGGGCACGGTTGGCTCTGTGCTTGGTGCGCTGCCACTCTTCTATCTCGCACGCTCGGCAGGCGAGGAGAAGATGAAGCGGTGGGTTACGAAGCACGGGCGCTGGCTACTGCTCCGTCCCACCGATCTCGACAGGCCGAAGCGCTGGTTCGCGAGGCACGCTGCGCTCTCGGTGATCATCGGGCAGATCATTCCGGGGGTGCGCGGATTGATTGCGCTGCCCGCCGGCTATGCGAAGATGAACGTCTTCGCCTCGTAGCGCTCGCCGCGCTGCTCGTGTGGGGCGGCATCACGATCTGGACGCGCAAGAAAGGGAAGAGCGGGAAAAAGCCCTGACTCTACGCGGAGAGCGAGAGCTCCTTCCGATCCTGCTCGGTGAGCTCGATCGACGCCGCCGCGACGTTTTCCTCGAGATGTTTCACCTTCGATGTACCCGGAATCGGGAGCATCGATGGCGAATGCGCGAGCAGCGACGCGATCGCGATCTGTCCCGTCGTCGCGCCGTGGCGTCTCGCGACGTTGTCGAGCGCGGTAGTCGCGTCGCTGTTCGACTTGCCGAGCGGCGCCCAGGGAATGAAGGGAATGCCGAGCTTCTCGCACTCCTTGAGCACGGCTTCCGATGCGCGATCGCCGAGATTGTAGCGGTTCTGCACTGAGACCACATCCACGATGCGGCGCGCTTCCGTAAGCTGCGCCACGCTGAAGTTGCTCACGCCGATGTGCCGAATTTTCCCCTCGCTCTGCATGATCGCGAGCTCGCCGAGCGCGGCGGCCAGCGGTACCGTCGGATCCGCTGCGTTGTGCAGCTGGTACACGTCGATGCGCTCGAGCTTGAGTCGTTTGAGACTCCCCTCGAGCGCGGCGCGGAGATGCTCCGGCTTCCCGTTCGGCTTCCACTGATTCGGCCCGGTGCGCACGTAGCCGCCCTTCGTCGCGATGACGAGTCCTGCCTTATACGGCGCGAGCGTCTCGCCGATGAGGCGCTCGGAGACCTCGGGTCCGTAGGAGTCTGCGGTGTCGATGAGGTTGACATCCAGTTCCAGTAGGCGCTCGAGAACGCGCTTCGCCTCTTCGCGGTCCTTCGGCTCACCCCAAATGCCATCGCCGGTGATCCGCATGGCGCCGAAGCCCAGCCGGTTGACGGTGAGCTCGCCGAAGCCGATGGTGCCGGCACTCGCGGCGCTGAAGGGTTTCCGGGGGGTAGCCATTGCTCACTTCTCCAGGGTGGTCTGCGTGACTTCCGCAGGAGAGCAAGAGAGCGGCCGCGAGTGGAGTTCCCGCCAAAATGACGGTCGTGCGAAAGGCGAAACCAATCGTCCTACATATGTGTATAGAGACAGGACGACAAACAGGGGAGGAATGCATGCCGCGTTTTGAGTTTTCCATCGGCAGCTCCGACGTACGGCGAAAGGGTGCCGTCGAAAGCGACTCGTTCAAGGACGCCCTTGACACGATCGCGGTGCAGGCCGATGCCGAGACAGGCGATTTGCTGGAGATCGGCGTCCGCGGATTTCCGCCGGCGAAGTTCCAGTACGTGTTTTCGTTGGACGAAGGCACCCAGGTGTGGCGCGCGGCATATCAGCGCGCAGCCTGATCGTCCCTCGGCGGTCGTGAGCTCAGCCGGCCGCCGACAGGGGACGTGCTCCCATTCCCAATCGCACGATACGCTGTAGCAGCTCCGGGTATTCGACCCCGTCGTAGCGCGCGGCCGAGGCGAACTCCTCGCTTTCGCAGATGTCCGGATTGGGATTCGCATCCAGGAAGTACAATTCGCCGCTCGCGTCGAGGCGGTAGTCGATGCGCGCGTAGCCCGAGAGCTCGAGCACCCGATAGATCCGCTTGCTCATCCATCCGAGCTGCGCGCCGAGCGCCTTCGACAATCCCTCTGCAGCGCGGATCCGCACGCCCTTCTTCGCCTGGTAGTCGAGGTCGTGCTTGACCTTCGCGGTGGCGATCAGGGGCTCGCTCGCATCCTGCTCGTCGATCACGAGCTCCCACGCGGGGAATGCGCGGAGCCGCGAGTTGCCGACGACACTCACATACAGCTCGCGTCCCGGAATGAACTGCTCGGCGATCGCGTCCGTGCCGACGTGCTCGTGGATGAACTCGACGCGCTCGCACAGCTCTTCGTCATCGTTGACGAGCGATGCACGCGCGATACCGATCGACGCGTGCTCCGTGAGGCTCTTGACGAACAGCGGGAACAGCAGCTCGGCGGGGCGGCGCACCTTGCGTCCGAGCGGGAAGACCTCGAACGCGGGAACGGGAATGTGGTGGTATGCGAGCAGCTTCTTCGAGAGCGCCTTGCCCCGCGAGAGCACGAGGCCGCGCGGATTGCACCCCGTGTACGGAACGCCGAGGAGCTCGAGGAAGGCCACGATGTTGTGATCGAAGGTGGCGTTCCACTGAAATTCCTCGAGCAAATTGAACACGACGTGCGGCTTGATATCCGTGATGGCGTCGCGGATCGGCTGCAGATCGTCCTGCGCGCCGAGCGCTTGCACATCGTGGCCGAGCTCGCGGAGGCCGTTGACGACGTCGAACTCGGCGCGCCATGCGAGCGCTTCCTTGTCCGAGGTCCCCTCGAGGGTGTCGGGGGGGACGTGGTCCGGGTGCGTGAGCGCTATCACGCGGAGCTTGCTGCGCCGAGGAGAGCGCTTCACAGCGTGAGCCAGCCCGGCGGCGCGGCGAGCTGCGCGCGCTGCCGTGCGCGATAGTGCTCGGCGAGCGTGCGCGAGGTTTGCGCGAGCGAGAGCGGGCGCGCGCGAGAGGTAACCGGCGGGCGCACGTTCGCGAGGTCGTGCATCAGCGCGTCGACGTACGTGAGCTTCGCGAGCGCGACTGGCCATCCTGCGTAGCGCGTGCGCCAGCGCGAATGGGGGCGAAGCCAGACCGCGAACGTCTCCGCGAAATCTTCGTCTGGATGACTCTGCGCGTACCAGCCGGGGAGATGCCGAACGAATCGATTACTCGTCCGGCGCGGTCGATAGCGATTGGGATACGGCGAGCTCGATGCGCCGAAGAGGGCGCGCCAGGGTCCGCGGCGATGCAAGCGATGGGCGTGCTGAATGGCGTGGCCGGCCTCGTGCCGCATGATCGACATGCACGTTTCGGGTGTTCCACCTTCCACCGAGTGCATCTGAGCACGCTCGAGTCGCATGAGTCGGGGGTGGGCGAGGTAGAAGGGAATCGCGATTCCGGGAATGCCGCGCGGGGAGAACCAGTCCTCGGCCAGCCACACGTGCGGGCGCACCCTGAGGGAGCGATCCGCGAGCTCCGCGAGCAACTGCCGATGACAGGACGCCACCCAATCGCTGGGCTCTGACAGGCGCAGCTCTCGAAAGCGCAGCGTGAGCAGGCGCTCGTCGCTCCACCGGGACCATGGGGCAGGTTGGGTTCGCCGGCGGGTCATCCTCACATTCAACGATCGAGCCGGCGACAGCGCAACAGGGGCCCGGCGATGAGATCGGTGTTGAATCGGGCGAAAGTGACCGGGGTACTGATTGCGAGTCACCCTTTGCGTGCCCTAGAATTCGTTGCACGCACATGGACCCGGCACTGAGGCAGCGAATGGCAGACGAACAAAAACCCCAGCAGAAATGGTTTCATACCGCGCCGGGTTACCTGACGGCGACGGCAGCGCTCGTGGGTTCGATCACGGCGGCGGTGACCGGGTTGAGCCAGATGGGGGTCTTTCACTCGAAGCCGGACGCGCCAACAGCCGTGGTCGCGCCGGCGAGGGTGCCGGCGAGCTCCGTGCCGCAGCGGCCGCCGCATCGCGCGGAGCCTGCGCGCTCGGAGCCCGCGCACACGCGCGCCGCGCCCTCCGCGGCGCCCGTGCCCCTGCCCGTGAACGCGCCCCCCGCTGCCACGCCTGCTCCGGCCTCCGCGCCGGCGCCGGCTCCGGCTCCGGCGCCCGCTCCCCCGCCGGCGCCCGTCGCGAAGACCGGATCGATCGGCCCCGGTACGACGCTCGAGCTCGCGAGCGGATCGCGCGTGTGCAGCAACGGCAGCGCCGACGGTGACAAGTTCACCACCACGACCGTGACGACGGTGAGCGGGAGCAACGGAGTGTCGCTCCCGATCGGCACCCAGGTGATTCTCAGCGTCGTGATCGCGAAGGCGCCAATCTTCCTCACGGCGAAGGGCGTGTCACTCGACGTCGCTGGCAAGGCTGTTCCGATCAGCGGCACCGCGACCGCGCACACGGAGTTCAACGCGGCGCCGAGCGCGAAGGGGATCGGCATTGGTGCGTGCATTCCGCAGGGTGGCCGCGTGTCGCTTCGTCTCACCGACGGCATCTCCATCACGCAGTAGCGCGGCCGCTCGACAGCTAATTCGCTGTCAGGAGGCTCGGACTCGCTCGCCTGTCAACAGCATGAGACAGATCGAGTGGATGCTGCGTTTCTCTCCTGGATACGCATCTTCCGCTCGTCGCCTGCGCGCGTAAGATCGAGCATCCCAATTCCCCGGAGCGAATGATGGCCCTGGTCGACCGCGTGAAAAACATGCTTCTGTCGCCGCGCACCGAGTGGCCCGCGGTCGACGCGGAGCCGGCCACTGTAAGCTCGCTGTATGCCGGGTACATCGCGCCGCTTGCTGCAATTCCCGCGGTCTGTCAGGCGATCGGCATGTCGTTGATCGGCATCAACATCGCCTTCCTCGGAACGCACTACAAGACGCCATTCGTGAGCGCGATCGAGAGCGCGCTCGTCATGTACGTGTTCGGCCTCGTGGCGATCTACATCGTGGCGCTCGTCGTCGACAACCTCGCGCCATCATTCGGCGGCACGAAGAACATGGTCCAGGCGCTGAAAGTCGTCGCCTACTCGTATACGGCCGCGTGGGTCGGCGGAATCTTCTCGCTGATTCCCGCGCTCAGCCTCATCGGGCTGCTCTTCGCGCTGTATAGTCTGTACCTGCTCTACCTGGGGATTCCCGTACTCATGAAGTCGCCCGCCGAGAAGGCGGTCGGCTACACCGTTGTGGTGGTCATCTGCACGATCGTCATCACCTGGGTGATCTTCGCCGTCGTCGCGTCGCTCGGTCTTGGCTTTGGGGCAGCGGGCGCAATGACCGGTGGCGCGTCGCCGTATCGTCCCTGAGCGCGTCGTGAGGTGGGGTAATCCGGGCCGGCCAGGTTGTTGGCCGGCTCGGGTCGTTTCGCCCTGAACCCAGATTAAAACGCTCTCCTGAAAGTGTCACCGGGACGAAACGATGTGCCTGCAGTCGCGTCTCTAGAGCATGCAACCGAACGACAGCGCCACACGCGCGAACCCCGCCAGCGCGTGGGTAGCCGACTGGGGCAACGCGCTTTCCGTAGTTCTCGCTGTTTACGCCTGCATCTATTTGGGGCTGATGAGCGTCGCGCGGGACAGCACCTGGTCACACGTCCTTCGCGCGGTCGCGTTCATCCCGTTGAACGCGGGCGCCGCCGTGCTTGCCCTTCGCGCAAGTCGTCGTCCGGAGACGGACGCGCGCATCCGTCGCGCGCTGCTCCTCATCGGGCTCGCGTACGCGAGCGTACTGCTCGGCAACGTCTCCGCGTTCCGCATCAAGTTCATGGAGAACGGTAATCCGCTCTCCGCGTGGACGAACGTCCTGTACTTCGGCCTCTACGTGCTCGGCCTCGCCGGGCTGCTGTCTTTCCCGCTCGCGCGCCGCGTCTCGAACGAATATCGAAAGTTCCTGCTCGATGCGGCGACGGTCGTCGTCGCCGGCGGGCTGGCGATCTGGTATCTGGTCATCATCCCCACCCGCACCTACGAGCTCGACGGCGTCTCCGGCACCTTCTTCGCCCTCGCCTATCCGATCGCGTCGATGCTGCTGCTGCTCGGTGTCGTCACCGTCTTTCTCCGCCGCCCGTCGCAGGAGTTTCCCGGAGCCTCGACGGTGCTGCTCGCCGGCCTCGTCATCTATCTGCTGTCCGATCTCGCGAACGACCTGACGATTCTGCAGGAAGGGTGGGGGAAGGTGACGTGGACGGATGCGACGTACGTCGTCTCCTACATCGTCATCACGAGCGGGCTGGCGCGCTACTACTGGAGGCCGCCGGTCGTCGCGCACGAGCGCGAAGGTGGGCGCTCGCAGCCGTTCACCTACCTGCCGTACATGGGCGTGGTGCTCAGCTATGGGCTGCTGGGTGTCGTCGCCGTGCGGCGGTGGCCGGAGCCGATGAGCGTGCTCGCGATCGGGGGGATCATGATCACCGCCCTCGTCGTCGTTCGGCAGATCGCCGCCGTGCGCGAGAACGTGCGTCTCCTTTCCGAGCAGTCCAAGCGCGAGAACGAGGCGCGCTTCGAGGCGCTCGTCCAGCATTCGTCGGATGTCATTACGATCGTCGACCCCGACACCATCGTGCGCTACGTGAGTCCGACGATCGCGCAGATCTTCGGATATCTGCCGAGCGAGATCGAGGGGAAGCGGCTGGCGGAGCTGGTCCATCCCGACGATGTGCCGCGCACGCTCAGCTTCTTCATGGCGGTGCTCCCGCGCGGCGCAGTCACGACGCCGGCGGAGTGGCGCATTCGGCATCGCGATGGCGGGTGGCGCGACGTCGAGGTGATCGGCACGAATCTGCTGGACGAGCCGACGGTTCGCGGGATCGTGCTCAACACGCGCGACATCAGCGAGCGCAAGGCGCTGCAGGCCGAGCTGACGCATCAGGCGTTCCACGACACGCTCACCGGGCTGGCGAATCGCGCGCTCTTTCTCGATCGCGTGACGCACGCGCTCGCGCTCGCGCGCCGGCACTCGCGCACGATCGCCGTGATCTTCCTCGATCTCGACAACTTCAAGAGCGTCAACGACTCGCTCGGCCATGCGCAGGGCGACATGCTGCTGATCCACACGTCCGAGCGTATGCAGCACGCGGTGCGCACGGCGGATACGATCGCCCGCTTCGGCGGCGACGAGTTCGCGATCCTGATCGAGGATGCGTCGGACAACGATGCCGCGATGACCGTCGTCGAGCGCGTGCTCGAGTCGATGCGTCACCCGTTCCATCTCGAGGGGAAGGAGGTGTACGCCTCCGCGAGCATCGGGATCGCGAGCGCCGGGCCGGACCACACGGCGAGCGATCTGCTGCGCAACGCCGACATGGCGATGTACATCGCGAAGCAGAGCGGGAAGGGGCAGTACCGCCGCTATGAGGCGCGCATGCACACGGAGGCGCTGGAGCGCCTCGAGCTCGAGGCCGATCTTCGCCACGCGATCGAGCGCGATGAGTTCACCCTGCGCTACCAGCCGATCGTGCTCCTGCACACGGGGGAGATCGCCGGCGTCGAGGCACTCGTCCGCTGGAATCATCCCACGCGCGGCATGATGTCTCCGCTCAGCTTCATTCCGCTCGCGGAGGAAACGGGGCTGATCGTGCCGCTCGGGCGATGGGTGGTGCGCGAGGCGTGTCGCCAGGCCGTGGGGTGGCAGTCGCTGCGTCTCGAGGGGAAACCGCTGACGCTCACGATCAACATCTCGGGGCATCAGCTGCAGGGCGAGCACGTGGTGGAAGATGTGCGGCGCGCGTTGAGTGACAGTGGGCTCGATCCGCGCAACCTCGTGCTCGAGATCACGGAAAGCGTGCTGATGCAGCAGAGCGAGATGATCCTCGAGCGGCTGCACGCCCTCAAGGCGCTCGGCGTGCGGCTCGCGATCGACGACTTCGGCACCGGCTACTCATCGCTCGGATATCTGCAGCGCTTTCCGATCGATATCCTCAAGATCGACAAATCATTCGTCGATGATGTCGGACGCGGCGACACTGAGAGTGCGCTCGCGCGCGCGGTGATTGCGCTGGGCGAAACGCTGCAGCTGCAGACGATCGCCGAGGGGATCGAGCTCAAGCAGCAGCTGAGCGGGCTGCAGGATCTCGGCTGCGAGCTCGGGCAGGGTTTCTTCTTCGACAAGCCGATCGAGCCTGCGGATCTCGAAATGGCGCTTCGGAATGCGTACGCCCCCCTGGTCGGTCGACCAGGCGCGGAATCGCATCGATAGCTCGAGCCGCACTCTCACGATGTCTTCCTTGCGATAGGCTCGGCTCACTCCGATCTTGGTTCCATACGATCGGACGCTTCGCACCTCGCCTCGGAGACATGTGCACACATCGCCCCGCTGGGTCTCGCCGGCCCGCATCGCGAGCATCATCGCGATTGCAGCCGTACTCGCTTCGTGCGAGCGCGTGGCGCCGCCGCCCGCGGCGGCGAAGGGCGCGACGCCGTTGCGCGTCGGGATCTCCTTCGCAGCGTCGCAGAGCTCGAAACCGCTCGATGGGCGTGTGCTCCTCCTCATCTCGACGGATAGCTCGAAAGAGCCACGCGATCAGATCTCGGATGCGGTGAGCACGCAGCAGGTGTTCGGCGTCGATGTCGATGGGCTCGCGCCGGCGACCGAGGCGATCGTGAGCGATACGACGCTCGGCTACCCGATGAACTCGCTCGCCGGAATCAAGGCGGGCGACTACTACGTGCAGGGGTTGCTGCACGTCTACGAGACGTTTCATCGTGGCGACGGTAAGACGGTGAAGCTTCCGGCCGGCGATCGCGGCGAGGGGCAGCAGTGGCCCGAGGCGCCGGGGAATCTCTACAGCAAGCCGGTGACGATGCACATCGACCCGGCGAGCGCGACGCCGATTCACATCGTGCTCGATCAAACCATTCCGCCGATCCCCGACGTCGCGGACACGAAGTACGTGAAGCACTTCAAGGTGAAGAGCGACCGGCTGACGAAGTTCTGGGGACGCCCGGTGTTCATCGGTGCCATCCTCGTGCTCCCGGAAGGGTTCGATACGCATCCGGATGCGCATTATCCGCTCGCGATCTATCACGGGCACTTCCAGAAGGACGTCTCCGATTTCCGTGAGACGCCCCCCGACACCAAGCTGCCGCCGTACAATCTCGACAGTCTCACCGTGCATTGCCCGAACGGACACGAGTTCGGCTTGTGCACGAAGTTCGGTTACGAGCGCGTCGATCAGGAGAAGGGGTACGAGTTCTACAAGGAGTGGACGGGCCCGGGCTTCCCGCGCGTGCTCCTGCTCACGATCCAGCACCCGACGCCGTACTACGACGACTCGTACGCGGTGAACTCGGAGAACAACGGGCCGTACGGCGACGCGATCACGTACGAGCTCATCCCGTACGTGGAGTCGCACTATCGCGGGCTCGGCGCGTGGGCGCGCGCGATGTACGGCGGATCGACGGGGGGCTGGGAGGCGCTCGGCGCGCAGGTGAAGTATCCCGAGGACTACAACGGTGCGTGGGCGAACTGCCCGGACCCGATCGACTTCCACGCGTACACCACGATCGATCTCTATCACGACAGGAATGCGTTCGTGAGCGAGGGCCCGTGGCGCACGACGCCGCGGCCCGGGGAGCGCGACTACATGGGGCGCACGCGTGTCACGGTGGAGCAGTCGAACCAGAAGGAGGCGGTGCTCGGTTCGAAGACGCGCTCCGGCGGGCAGTGGGATATTTGGGAGGCGGTGTTCTCGCCGGTGGGTACGGATGGCTACCCGAAACGCGTATTCGACAAGCGCACGGGTGTGATCGACTCGAGCGTGGTGGCGTACTGGCGCGACAACTACGATCTCGTGCACATCATGCAGCGCGACTGGGCGACGCTGGGGCCGAAGCTGCGCGGGAAGATCACGCTCAACGTCGGCCGCTCGGACAACTTCTTCCTGAATGACGCCGTGTACTTCGCGGACGATTTTCTCCGGCAGGTGAAGAATCCGCCGGCCGATGCGGTGATCGACTACGGCGCGCGCGACGAGCATTGCTGGAGCGGCGATCACGCAAACGCGAACATGATCTCGCGGCTGACGTATCACCCGCGCTTCATCAAGGCAATGACGGCGCACTTCCTGAAGACGGCGAAGGGGGATACGACGAGCTGGCGGTACTGAGCGCAAGAATGAGTGAAGGGAGCGGGACGTTTCCCGCCGTGCCGTCGTCCGGAGAGCTGCTGCGACGCGCTCTGGCGCCGTCGTACGCGCTCGAGCGACAGCTGGGACGCGGCGGGATGGGGATCGTGTATCTCGCGCGCGACGTGACACTGGAGCGTCCCGTCGCGATCAAGGTGCTGCCGCCCGAATTCGCGATGCGCCCCGAATGGCGTGAGCGATTTTTGTACGAAACGCGAACGGCGGCGTCCTTCTCCCACCCGAACATCGTGCCGGTGCACGCCGTGGAGGAGCGGGGTGACCTGCTCTGCTTCGTGATGGGCTTCGTGGACGGGGAGACGCTCACTGAGCGCGTGCGCCTCGGCGGACCGCTCGGTACCGCGGAGGCCGTGCGTCTGATCCAGGAGATTGCGTGGGCGCTTTCGTACGCGCACGGGCGAGGAGTGATTCACCGCGATGTAAAGCCCGACAACATCCTTCTCGAGCGCGCGACCGGCCGCGCGCTCGTCACGGATTTCGGAATAGCGCGCGGTATCGCCGCGCGCGGTGCGGATACACCTGGCGAGATCGAGGGAACGCCGCACTTCATGAGCCCCGAGCAGGCGGCGGGAGATGCCGTCGACGGACGCGCCGACCTGTATTCGCTCGGTATCGTCGCATTCTACGCGGTCACCGCGCGCGTGCCATTCGACGGTGAGAACGCGAACGCGATCATCGCGCAGCAACTCACGCGCGAGGCGCCGCCCATTGCGGAGATGCGTCCCGATCTCCCGGAGGGACTCGTGAGCACGATCGGCACGCTGCTGAACAAGGATCCGGCCGCGCGCTTTCAGACCGGCGAAGCAGTGGTGGAAGCGCTGGACGCGCTCCGGGCCATGCGTCCCGCCGTTGCGCCGTCGATCCGGCTTTTTCTCTCTCTCGCACCCGCGCTCGGCATCGGCGCGATCGCGCTTGCGTGGGCCGCTCCGCTGATCGTGCGCATTGCGCACTACGACGCCGACAGAGCTCTGCTTGCCACGTTGGTCATCACCATCATCGTTGCGCTGGTCTGGCGATTGGTGGCCGGCGTGCGTGCGCTGGCGGACCAGGGATTCGGCTACGCCGCATTTCGTCGCGCAGTCGTTGCAGTGACTATCGAGCGACGAGCCGTACGCGCGCAGCGGAAGTTCGCGCCGCGATGGCGCGAGCGGCGCCGTCGCCGCGCCTGGGGGCTCGGCATCGGCTTTGTCGCGTCGGCTTTGGTGCTCGCCCTGGTGCGCGCACTCCGGACGAATCTCGGCAACGGGATATACGAAGTTGGCCGCACCAAGCTACTGATCGCGGTCGTCGGCGCGGTGGCCATGATGATCATCGTGTTGCTCGTCCTTTCCGACGTCATCGGCGCCATGACGACCACGCCCGTGTCGCATCGGATTTGGACCGGCCCGCTCGGGAGAGGCTTCTACCGGATCGCCACGATTGGGCTCGCGGAATCGCCGCCGACCGATCCGTCGGTGTCCTTGCACACGCGCTGAGCATCCGACGTGGCGACCAGGCGCGTTGGCGCAATCTTCGATCTCGATGGAACGCTCGTGCAGACGGAGGCGCTCAAGGCGCGGTCGTACGCGCGCGCGGCGGTGGAGTTGAGCCCGGAGACGGTGCGTCCGCAGGAGATCATTATGGCGTACGAGGACATGGTCGGCCATTCGCGCGAGGAGGTCGCGGCGACGCTGCTCTCGCGCTTCGGGCTCGAGCCCCACGCGGCGCAGCGGATGGCGGAGCTCCACGTGTCGACGCCGCTCGATGCGTACATGGCGCTGCGGCTCGAGATCTACGAAGCGATGATCGCCGACGAGCGACTGATCCGCGAGCAGGAATATCCGTGGTCGACGTCCCTGTTGCGCGAGGCGCGGCGTGAAGGTTATCCGGTGGGGGTCGCGACGATGTCGCATCGCAAGCACGCGGTGCTCGTGCTCGAGCGGCTCGGGCTCACGGGCGACGTGGATGTGCTCGCGACGCGCGAGGATGTAACGCTGGCGAAGCCGTCGCCCGAGATCTTCGTTCTCATCGCGGCGAAGCTCGGCGCGGCGCCGCGCGACTGCTTCGTGCTCGAGGATTCGCTCCCCGGCGTGCGCGCGGCGAACGCGGCGGGGATGCGCTGCGTCGCGATCACCAATGACATGACGCGCGATGCTATCCATGAGGCGCGCGTGCTTCCGGATGAGCGCGTCGTCGACGATCCCGCGCGGCTCGACTCGGTGGCGCGCGCGGTGCTCGCGGATCTGGCGCGCGGCGGGTGAGCGTCGCACAATAGGCTCTATCGTCTTTTTGGGGGGAGAGATGGCTGCACCACGCAGGCGTATCGTGAAGCGGTACGGATGGGTTCCGGATCTTCCGGACCAGCGCGACTTTTCATTCCGAGTGCCGCGACGTGTGACCGCGAAGGCGCTGCCGACGAAGGTCGACTTGCGGCCGCAGATGCCCGCGATCTACGATCAGGGACAGCTCGGCTCGTGCACCGCGAACGCGATCGGGGGCGCCTTCGAGTTCGAGTTATTGAAGCAGAAGGAAGAGGACTTCATGCCGTCGCGCCTCTTCATTTACTACAACGAGCGCGTCATCGAGCGCACGGTGGACGAGGACAGTGGCGCGCAGCTCCGCGATGGGATGAAGACGCTCGCGAAGCAGGGCGTATGTCCCGAACCGCAGTGGCCGTACGTGCTCTCGAGGTTCGCCGACAAGCCGATCCCGGAGTGCTATGCCGAGGCGAAGCGGCATCTCGGGATCGAGTACATGCGCGTCGAGCAGGATCTGGCCGAGATGCGCGGCTGCGTGGCCGCGGGCTACCCGTTCATCTTCGGCTTCACCGTCTACGAGTCGTTCGAGTCGGCGGCCGTAACGCGCACCGGCGACGTACCGATCCCCGACGGCATGGAGCGCACGCTCGGCGGCCACGCGATGTGCGTGGTGGGCTACGACAATCCGGCGAAGCGCTTCATCGTCCGGAACTCGTGGGGCGCCGAGTGGGGGAAGAAGGGGTATGGGACGATGCCGTATGCGTATTTCACGAGCACGGATCTCTCGGCCGATTTCTGGACGCTGCGGACGGTGAGTTGAGGGGAGGGCGAGCCGCTACCGGTTCGCCGCTCCCAGCACCACCACTCCCATGGTCGCCACGCACAGTCCCACCTGACGCGGATCGAGAGCGCTCATCATGTCCGCGTCGGTGTGGTGGTACCAGAAATAGCGTGACGCATCGATGTCGAGCGCGAGCGCCGGGACGCCCGCGTCGACCAGTGGCGTCACGTCTGCCTCCGGATCGCCCATCGAAGCCTCCGTCACGCCGATCCGCGCGAGTGGCGCGATCAGCTGCTTCACGACCGGAAGGAGCGAATCCGGACCCGTCAGCCGCACCCCCTTTGGCGTGAATGCTCCGTTGTCCGACTCCATTGCGAACTTCGTTTTCGCGAGCTCCGCGCGATGCGCGTCGCGATAGGCATTCGCGCCGCGGCTTCCCATCTCCTCGTTCACCCAGCCGACGACTCGAATCGTGCGCTTCGGCTTGAGTCCGAGCTGCTTGATCAGCCGCACGGCTTCCCAGGCGGCGACGAAGCCGCCGCCGTCGTCCATCGCGCCCTGGCCCACGTCCCACGAGTCGATGTGCCCGCCCAGCACCACGATCTCGTCCGGATGCTCCGTGCCACGCACCTCGGCGATGATGTTGCGCGAGTGCGCATCGGGGCGCATGCGCGCTTCCATCGAGAGCATCACGCGAATCCGTTGGCCGCGATTCTGGATGCGGTGCAACATGTCGGCATCTTCGAGCGTGATCGCCGCCACCGGAACGTGGTGCGCCTTCGCCGTCGTGTCCCCGTAGCCCATCGCGCCGGTGTGCGGCGTGCCGAGCGAGTGCGGCGTCACCGAGCGCACGAGCGCGGCGAGCGCGCCGTACGCCGCCGCAGAATCGGCGCCAGCGAAGCGATAGATCACTGCTTCGCCGTACGCGTCGAACGGTGGCCTGTTCGGATCGAAGTGGTGGTCGAACAGCACGATCTTCCCCTTCGCCTGCGCCGCGTGGGCGTGGAGATCGGCGAAGTCGTCGACCACCAGCACCTCGGCCGTGATACCACCGGCGGGGGTGCCGACGCTGCGGCCGAGGCCGAGCATGTGGAGTGGCGCGCGATGCGGGGCGAGGAGTGTGACGGATTCGCGGCCGCGCACCCAGTGCGGCACCATCACCGGTTCGCCGTGCACGTTATCCAGGCCATCCGTTTTCATCTGTGCGAGAATCCAATCGATCGCGCTCTCGAGACTTCTGGAGCCCACTGGCCGATTGCCGAAGGTGTCGACCAGCTCGGCGAGACGGTTCCACGCGGCGCTGTCAGCCAGTGCACCATCGATCAACCTGTCGGCCGGGGCCTGCGCCGGCGTGGCAAGTGCGGCGGAGGTGAGGGCGAGCGCGATCGCGCAGCACAGCGCACTCGTGCGCGTGGAGACGGCGGACATGGTGGGTTGGAAAGGAGTGTGGGGGTCTAATCGATCGCCAAAAGTAGAGGCGTGCGCACATTGGGGAAATGTTAGAATCCGGGACTGGGGTTGCGAGCGCGTGTCGTACGCGTCGAACCAACATGACCCACGTCGACGCCACCATCGACGCTTTCCCGACCGGGGAGCGCGGACGAACACAGTCGTGTTGCGATGCGTGGACCATCGTCGGCGACACCCTCGTGCGCGGGCTGGCGCACGCGCTGAGCAACCGCATTGCCACGATCGGCACGATTGCGGAGCTGATGCGCGTTGATGGCGACGATCGGATGGCGATGTCCGAAATGCTCGGCGTCGAGACGCGGCGACTCGAGGATCTGCTCGAGCAGATGCGCGCGCTATCGAGCCGGCAGACGGGGCGCGAGGAGGCAATGCGCCTCACGGACGCGGTTGCGGGCGCAATGGCGCTGCACAGCTATCATCCGGAGCGACGCTCCATCGCGATCACCGTCGAGCCGGGAGACGAATCGCGTCCGGTGCTGTGCGACAGGATTCGCCTGCAGCGCGAGCTCACCCTGCTGCTCGACGCGGCGACGATCGCTGCGCTGGAGCACCCATCGCATGCGATGCGGGTGCGCTTCGGCCTGCAGGGTCGGGCGGGAGTCGTGCGCCTCATCGTGGGTGAGGGCGCGGCCGCGAGTGTGCTCCCGGATGTCTCATCGGGTACGATCGCCCTATGCGTCGAGGAGAGCCCGGCGGGCGTCTGCTACGTGCTCGTGATGCCGGCGCTCGGCGCCGGGGCATAGCGGTCAGGCGACCAGCGAGCGAAGCGAGGAGAGCTCGCCGCGCAGCTTGACGATCGCTTTCTGGCGAATCTGCGACACGCGACTCTCCGTCACCTTGAGCACCGCTGCGATCTCGTGCAGCTTGAGCTGTTCGAAATAATACAGCGTCAGCACCGTGCGCTCCTGCTGCGACAGCCGAAGGATCGTCTCGCGCAGGATCGCGGTCTCCTGGTCGAGCGTGATGCGGTCTTCGACGGCGTTGTTGTCCTCGGAAGCCATCGCCTGCGCATGCGGCGGATCTTCGCTGTCATCGCTGTTGGCACCGTCCAGCGCTACTCGCATCGTGCCCTCCGCCTCGGCTTCGAGCTTCCACAGCCCGGGCAGATCGAGTCCGAGCATCGCCGCGACTTCTTCCGTCATGGGCTCGCGACCCAGCTGATGGCGAAGCGTTTCGCGCGCGGTCGAAAGGGTGCGAGTACGGCGGCGCATGGACGACGGTACGTGATCGATGCGGCGCAGCTCGTCGAGGATCGCGCCCCGGACGCGCGGGACGGCGAAGGTCGAGAACGCGAGGCCGCGGGTGGGGTCGAAGCGATCCAGAGCCTCCATGAGCCCCATGGTACCTGCGCTGATCAGCTCATCCAGCTCGACGTCCGAGGAGACACGACGGTGTATCTGCCGCGAGACATGGTGCACCAGGCTGATATGCTCGGCCAACAGCTCCGCGCGCGCTGCCGCGTCACCCGAGGAGAAAGCCTGCCACAGCGTCATTGCCGACATTTGAGCTCCATTGATTGCGTACGACTCGAGCCCTGTTGTTCGGGGCGCTCGGGTGCTGTAAGGGCAATTGGGAGCCCACGTGTCGGGCGCAAAAAAACGGCGCAAATAATGGAGTTTGCGCCGTTCGCGGTCCTTGGGTTAAAGCGATGCGAATGCGAGTGATACGCACCATCGTCGAAGCGGAAAAACACGCGCCTTACGACGTTCTAATTCCCGCTTGCAGCTCCGGCAGAACGGTCCGGTCGGCACAATGTGCCGCGGATGATGCGGCCAACAATTCCGTGCAATGACGGGAGCGGCGCTGGCGCGGCCTCCATCGTCCCGATCTGCGCTCGCATTCCTTCGGGGCACGCGGTTCGAAGAGCCCATGGCGTCTGATGAATCGCTAGCTCACATCCCTCCGCAGCGCTGCGCGTTTGCCTCTGGGAAAGGGAAGTACGGGTATGGGCGCCCGGCTTGGCCCATTCAACTTGTTCCGAAGCGTTCGAACGCTGATACCAAGCAGCTCGGCCGCTTTCGTCCGATTGTTTCCCGAAGCGGCGAGCGCGTGCTGGATCAGGACGGCCTCCGCCTCGCCGACGTCGAGCGTGTGCAGCACGATGCCGCCTTCGCGGCTATCGGGAGCATCGGGGGCGATCTGCGCCGCCGGGCCGCCAGGCACGTTCGCTACCGGGCCAAGCTGCTGTCCTTCGAAGGAGCGAACTCCCAACACGGGGCCGGCGCTCAGGATTACGGCGCGTTCCACCGCATGCTCGAGCTCCCGAACATTGCCGGGCCAGGGATATCGTTGCAGCAGCTGGATCGCTTCCGGCTCGATCGTAGTGATTTCCTTGCCGACGTCGCGGGCCGCGCGCA
>JBBSEY010000037.1:0-19703 GCA_038239265.1 Gemmatimonadales bacterium
AACGTCGCGCGCTCCGCCGTGCTGAGGTGCACGGGCACCAACAAGGAAGACGCCATGACACACTCCAGGGAAGCGATGGACCAACATACATCTTCCCCACGATGTGTCAACTAATTTCTGTTACAGGACACTAGCGGGTGGTTTGCACCTAATGAGAAGCACACAAAAAACGGATGGGGACGGACAACGAACTGACAGTTTCGACTTTCAGCAAGCTCCACGGCGTCTGCCGAGCGATGTGCTATCCGTTTTTTTTCGTCCCGTCCGTTTTTTGTGTGCACTTACGCGCCATTGTCCGCCCCCCCGATCTATGCGTTCTCTCGAGCATCCACCATCGACAGCACGCTCCACGCTAGCAGCGGCACCATCAGCTCGTGGTGCCCCGTGATCTCGTAGCCCCTCCCGCCCTCGACCGTCGGTCGCTGCACCACGTTCACGTGCGGGCGGTAGTGGCGAATCATGTCGAGATCGGCCGCAGTAAAGCCGGTGGGCTTTCCATCGTTCAGATTGCGCGCGATGGTGAGCGCCTTGAGGAAGACCTCGGGGAGAATCACCGCGCTCCCGAGATTCAGCACCACTCCGCCATCGTGGAGCGACGGTAGCGATGCCGCCAGGCGGCGGAAATCCCGATGGCTCGTGTCGCCGATCGCCGCGCCGCTCGCGGCCGGGTGCTGATGGATGATCTCGGCACCGATCGCCGCGTGCACCGTGAGTGGCACGGCGAATTCATCCGCGCTCTTCAACAAAGAGAGCTCCGGATGTGCCATCTGCCTTTCATCGAGCGCGCGCGCGAGCGACTCGCCCATCCCCCATCGCTCCCCCTGCCCGCGGACGAACGCCTCGTTCATCTCACGACCCGTCTCCTCGGCCATCCCGAACGTGCCCTCGCGAAGTCCCGCCTGCACATCTTCGCTCGTGCCGCCCCAGCGTGCGATCTCGTAGTCGTGGATAGCGGCCGCGCCGTTCATCGCCAGATGCGTAATGATCCCCCGGCGCATGAAGTCGATGAGTATCGGCGCGAGCCCCGTCTTGACGATGTGACCGCCGACCATCACCACCACGCCGCGCTCCCCTGCCGCATTCGCGATGTCGCGCGAGAGCGCGAGAAAATCGCGGGCGGCAAGTACATCGGGGAGCGCGCCGAGGAATGCGGCGAAGGAGCGATCGTCTGCGGGCGCGGACGCGAACTCCTCGGCCCGCACCTTGTTCGGACGTCTCCCGACCGGGACGGTGCGGACGGCCGAAAGGTCGGCTTCTGGCTTGTTCAGCGCGGAGGGGTCGTCGGCGGAGTGTACGATTTGAGAAAGAGGTCGAGGGAACGCAGCACGGGCATCTTCGCTCTCAGCTGCACCATGATACGCCGGTCATCGTCCGTTACCCAGATGAGTGCCTCGCCTCCCTCCGCGAACAGCCCACCCGATTTGATGATCGGCTGCAGGACGATGGTATTGAAAGTGCCGGCATCGACCTTGATCTTCTCGCGGCGCAACACCTTCACGATGACGGGATTCTTGTCGGGGCGAAAGTAGCGCGTGTAGCTGTACGTCTCGCCGACGATCAGCGGGACCGTGCGCACGAAGTAGAAAAAGGACGCATCGTCGAGCGGCTCGCGAACGCTCTCCTTCGGCTCGAATCCCCGCTGATGGAGCTTCCCGCTGTCGGGATAGATCTCGAAGTAGCGTTCCTTGTGGTAGTTCCCCTCATTGAGGAGCTGATAGAAGCGATGCGAGGTCGCCGTCTCGGGCTCGAACCAGCTTTCGAGACGGTCGTTCACCTTGAAGAACAGAAAGCCGCCCCTGATATCGAAGATCGAGTGGAAGGTCTCATGCCCATCGATCGCTACTCCGTCGACGATCGCCATCGTGCCGGTACCGACCTTCGCGCCGCCGACCGCGAGATCGTAGACGAGCTTCTCACCGATGCCGTACGGGTGCGGCAGCGCCGGGTGAGGCGAGTCTGCGATCGTCGGCGATGTGTGTGCCTCCTGCTGCGCACGCGGCGCCGCCGCCGCGACCGAGAGCATTCCCAGGATTCCGGCGGCGCGGACGATCCGCGCGCGGGTGATCACGTCGACGCCGGAGCGCGCAACGCGCGGTGCGCAACGCCAAAGCGATAGAGTGCGAGTGCGTCGGGGAACCAACGCACACGCGTCTCCCTCGGACGCAGATCGTAGCGGGGCGCTAGCGGCACCGTCTCGAGGCGGCGGCAGAATTTCGCGGCCTTCACGAGGAGCTCGACGTTTGCCGCCCACCCGGCGCTTTCGACGATGGGCGCTTCGCCCGCCTGCTTGATGACATCGCGAATCACTGCGATCCGGTAGAGGCGCAGCGTGCCGAGTGGATCGGTGACGCCGTCGACCCTGACGTAGCGGCGCATGAGCCAGGGGGCGATGCGGCGCAGCCTCCTGATCTCCTTCGGCGCGCCTGGCGCCGCGGGGCCCGCTTCCGCGACGATGCAGTCGACGCCGCCGTCGAAACGCTTGGCGAGCTCCGGCAGATCCTCCGGGCGATCGGTCAGGTCGCCCTGCATCACGATCATCGCGTCGCGCCGTGGATAGCGCGTCGCCTTCGCTGCGGCCCGCGCGAGCGTGTCGAGCGCGGCGCCGTAGCCGCGTCGCGTCTCGTTCCGCAAAATGGTGAGCGGAAGGGCCTTTTCGTACCGCTTGAGCGTGTCGAAGGTGCCATCGGTGCTGCCATCATCGAGCGCGATGATCTCGTACTCGCGAGGGTGCGCCTCGAACACGGTTCGGATGCGCCAGAGGAGGAGCCCGACCGTCGGCGCCTCATCAAATGCGGGAATGCAGATGTAGAGCATGTTCCTGAATGATACCCATTTCGGGAGCGTGGTTCCGGACGGAGCGCACAGTCTCCGAAGATGGGGAGCTTATCGTCAAATTGGGAAGGCTGGCGTTGCCGCGGCGGCGCTGTCTCGTTAGCCTGTACGCAACGTTGCGGCCCTCTGGCCGCGCACTTCCTCTACCGTTGGAGTGACGCATGCGTTCGAGCGCGGTGTTGCTGCTCGCCGTGGCCGCGAGCTGTTCATCGCCGCCGCGCACCGATGCTCGTCCCGCGCCTGCGCCCGCGCCTCCGCCAACCATGGCGTCGGACCTCAAGCGCGATCTTTACGCATTCGCCGACGACTCGATGCTCGGCCGAAGCGCGGAGACGGTGAATGGTGTTCGCGCCGCGCGCTTCGTCGCGTCGGAGCTCAGGGCCGCGGGGATCGCGCCCGCGGGAGACAGCGGCGGATATCTCCAACGCGTGCCGCTCTCGCGCACCTTCGTTCGCTCGGTGCGCTTCATGGTGACGACGGCCGGAACAAACACGAGCATTCCGGTTGGATCGCCGCTCATCCCCGTGCCATCGCTTGGCGAGGGACTGGCGCTGCCCGTGCTCGAGGCCTCGGGGGAGCTTGTCTTCGCGGGATACGGACTTTCGTCGCAGCGCCTCGGGCGCAACGATCTGGCGGGGCTGAATCTCGCCGACAAGGTCGTCGTCTTCGTGAACGACGCGCCGCCGGGGCTCGACTCGTCGCGCCGTGCCGCGCTCCGCGATCCGCGCTCGCTCGGCGATCGGCTCGGCGTCATCATGGAGCGTCATCCGGCCGCGGTCATCGTGCTCTTCACAGGACGACAGGCGGGAGAGCTCCCCGCGCTCGCGGCGGGACTCAGCGACTCGTCGCTTCGATTGCAGCCGATGCTCGAGGGACCGCGCGAGCTGCCCATGGTGATCTTCGGCTCGGCGAAGGATGCCGGGCCGCTGCTTCCGGCCGGATGGCCGCGCAACGACAAGCCGCGCGCGCTCGACGGAAGAGTGTTCTCCGCAAGAGTGGAGCTGGTGCAGGATGTCGTCCCCGCGTACAACGTCGTCGCCGTGATTCGCGGATCCGATTCCGCGCTCGCGCACAGCTACGTCGCTTTCGGCGCGCATCTCGATCACATCGGAATTCAGTCGGCGGAGCACGGCGACTCGATCGCAAATGGCGCCGACGATGATGGATCGGGAACCGTCTCGCTCATCGAGATCGCCAAACGCGCGCAGCAGGCGCCACGTACGAAGCGCTCGCTGCTCTTCGTCTGGCACACGGGCGAGGAGCTCGGCCTCTTCGGGTCGGAGTGGTTCACCTCGCATCCAACCGTCGTGCTGGACTCGATCGTCGCGCAGCTCAATGCCGACATGATCGGGCGCAACGATCCGGATTCCCTCTACCTGATCGGTCCGCGCTCCGCGCCGAACGGACAGAGTCGCGTGCTGGGCGTTGTCGTCGACTCGGTGAACAGCGCGGCGCCGCGCCCCTTTCTCATCAACCGCGACTGGGACGCCCCGTCGCATCCCGAGCAGCTGTACTACCGAAGCGATCACTACAACTACGCCAAGCACGGCATTCCGATCGTCTTCTTCACGACGGGGCTGCATCCGGACTATCACAAGGTCACGGACTCTCCGGACAAGATCGACTACGAGAAGCTCTCGCGCGTCGCGACTCTGATCATGAACATTGGACGCTCGTTGGCGAACTCTCCCACCAGGCCGCTCCCGGCCACGCTGCTGCGTTGAACGATTCACCGAGTAACGTGAGGCCCGTCGAGTCGTCACCAGAATAGAGGGACGAATCACGAGCGCCACCTCGGTGTATTGCCTTCAGGGACCGGAGGGAACGCATGCTGCTCGGCAACGTACGGGCGTCTCTCACGAGAGACGATGCACAGCTTGCCATCCGTCTGCTCGCGCACGGAGAGTCGCGCGAACAGGACGCGGCCGAGGTGCGCCTGCGCGAGGAAGGAATCGACTCGCTGCTCGACGATCCACGGCTCCTCCCGGCGATCATCGACTCGCGCATCGGGATGCAGGTCTCCGTACGGCTCTTTTGGTACGTCGTCGTACGCCGCGCGCTGCGTCGGGTGGGCGAGGAAGATCGCGCACTCGCGGACTACGTGTCGGCGATCCTGCTGCACTTCGGCGCGCGCGGGCGCGCCGAGCGAATCTCGGAGAGCGACGATCAGATGTACGACACGCTCGCGGAGCTGCTTGGCGAGGTCGACACGCCGGATGCGCGGCGGAGCTTCCTCGTGCGGCAGCATCTCGGGAACTATGCGCTCTGGTCGTGCGGGATGTTTCCGGACCGCATCGAGCACAAGCGGTGGCGGCGTGGCGGCCCGGACATCGACTACTACGAGGAGATGGGGAAGCGCGGCTTCGCGCTCGCGGCGGAGCATCGCCTGGCACAGGAGCACGGGCTCGACGCGCTGCTGCGCGTCGCGGCCACACGCTTCGCTGCGCTGCGCCTCGCGCTGAACGAGGTGAGCGACACGCTGTTGTTCCCCCACGGCAACTCGCCGGAACGCCTCATGCGCCAGGTGCGTGCGGAAGCCGGGTGGCGCTGGGCGTCGTAGTGCGGATGGGCCGTCGCGACGCTTGCGCCTCCCTGTAGCCGCTCCCTATCGTACCCGATGCGGCGGCGCCGAGGGGCGGGCTTTCGGGTGATTCGTGGTGAGGCGTTGGTGGAGGGTAAATTCCCCTCATGCTGAACGATCAATCGTCGCGCGCGCGTGCGCGTCTCATGCGTGAGGCGCTCGTCGATGCCAAGGTGGGACTCTCGCAGAGCCGCTCGGCGCTCGATGCGGCGCGCGCCCAGCTCGAGCGCGAGCGCACGGAGCTCGCCACCGTGCGCCGGCGCGGCCAGCTCGCCGCCGGAATCAACGATATCGAGACCGTGAAGCTCGCCGCCGAGTACGAGCGCAAGCACTCCGAGCGGATCACGGTGCTCGAGCGAAAGCATGCAGCGCTCGAGCAGGAGGTGGCGCTCGTGGAGCGCGAGACGGCCGAGATGACGGCGCAGCTCAAGACGCTCGCCGGTGGTGCGGACGCCACCGGCGCTGCCCCGACCGCAACACCCGACCCGCTCGAGGACGATCGCGCCGACATCGCCGAGCTGGACGCGCTCCGGCGAAGCGCGGACCGTAGTGCGCGCGACGCCGATGCGGACGCGCGTCTAGCGGATTTGAAGCGTCGGATGGGCAAGTAGTCTCTCGATCCGTGCGCATCGCGGCAGCACGCTTCCCCCTCGTACCTCACTCCTCGCTCGCAGCCACGGCGCTCGCGCTGCTGGCGCTCGCCCCGCGCGCGCGCGCGCAGGCGGGAAATGCGGTCAAGTGCGACGGGCAGATCATCAGTGACATCCAGGTGCAGACGCGGCCGCCCTACTATCCACGTCACGGCAAGTGGTGGGAGTCGCCGATCGGAATCATCAGCTCCCTCCACACGAACACGAAGCCCGACGTCGTCCGCCGCTTTCTCTTCGTCGAGCCCGGGCAGCCGTGCGATGACCGTCGCCGCAGTGAATCCGAGCGGCTGCTGCGCGCGCAGCCGTTCATCGCGAATGCATCAGTGAACGCCTACGACGATGGCGACGGCGGTGTGATCATCGTGGCGCAGACGACGGATGAGCTCACGACGATCATCGACGGCGGGACCTCGCCGAAGAGCCCGTATCTCGCGTCGCTCACGCTCGGCGAGGGGAATTTCAGGGGCGATGCGAGGTACGTCTCGGCGCACTGGGCGCATGGCAAGTATCGCGACTATTTCGGCGCGAGTTATACCGACTATCAGTTTCTCGGCAGGCCGTGGCATCTGGACCTCCAGGGACTGCGCGGAGATGCCGGAATCAGCAACTGGCTCGTGGGCGCCGAGCATCGATTTCTCACGGACGAGCAGCGCTTCGCATGGCGCGGGGTGGCGCTCGATCACCAGGACATCTACTCCTTCCGCCGCACCAACGACACGTCGGCGGTGATCGACTTCTCGCGCAAGTTCGTGGACATCGGCGGCGTCGTTCGCATCGGCCAGCCGGGGCGACTCAGCCTTTTCGGCATTAGCATCTCGAGCGAGGACGACACTCCCGGGCTTCCTCCGGAGCTCACCCCGGGAGTGCCGTACGATTCGCTGATGGCGATTCTGGCGCGGCACAAGAACGCTCGCCTCAACCTCCTCTGGGGCATTCGCAGCATCGACTTCGTGCGTGTCGAACGGTTCGACGCGCTCACTGCAGCGCAGGACATGTCCGCTGGCTTTCAGCTCAGCGCGCTGCTCGGCCGAAGCCTCGAAGCGCTCGGGTCGACGGATGACGACATCTTCCTCGCCTCGAACATCTACGCCGGGGCTGGTAACAAGCGGACCTTTGCGTATCTGCAGGCTTCGATGGAAGGGAGGAACAGCTACACGGCCGACCGATGGGACGGCATCATCGGGAGCGCCCACATCTCGATGTATCAGCGGCTCATGGGCTCGCACACGCTCGTTGGGAGCCTGGATTGGGCAGGAATCTGGAATCAGCGCGTACCGGTGCAGCTCCCGCTCGGAGAGCTGGACGGCGGCGTGCGCGGGTATCACGCCTCACCCGACGCCGGCAACATCCGCTTCGTGAGCAGACTGGAGGATCGCTGGTATCTCGGGAAGATTCGCGACCAGGCCGACGTCGGGATGGCCGTTTTCGGCGACGCGGGGCGGGTGTGGAAGGGCGATGCGCCCCTGGGCTACGGCAACACGACGCCGATCAAGTTCGGTGCAGGGCTCGGCGTGCTCGTCGCGGTGCCCCCCGGGTCGAAGATCACGTATCGACTCGACATCGCGCGGGCGCTGTCGCCGGATCTGCGTGCGCGGTGGCAATTCCGCGTCAGCTTCACCAACGCGAATCGCTTCGCCTATCGCGAGCCGCGCGATGTGCGTTCGGGACGCGAGCTCGTGACCCCGAGCTCCGTGTTTACCTGGCCCTGAAGCGACGCACCGTCAGGTGCTGACGGTCGAGGTCAGCCGCTTGAGCGTCGGCACGAAGAAGATCATGAGCACGGACGCCGAGAGCGCCATCACGAGGAAGATCGTGTAGAAGCCGTGGTTGGTCGTGGCGACGTGCTGCAGCATCCCCAGGAAGCCGCCGCGCGGGGCCGCCGCCACTTCGCCAGGAGTCGGCGTAAGTTCGGCGATCGTGCCGGCGATCTTGTTCGCCGCGCCGTTGGCGAGAAACCATACGCCCATGAGCAGCGATGCGAAGCGCAGGGGGGCGACCTTGGTTACGTACGAGAGACCAACCGGCGACAGACAGAGCTCGCCCCACGTATGAAAGGTGAATGCCGCGACCAGCCAGAGCGGGCTTACGAGCACGCCGTTGTCCGCGCGCTGGCCACCGATCACCATGAACACGAAGCCGAAGCCGAGGAGCGCAAGTCCGATCACCATCTTGACGGCGGTAGACGGTTCGCGTCCGATCTTGTTGAGCTTCACCCAGATCCAGGCGAACACCGGTGCGAAGAGCACGATGACCGCGGGATTCACGTTCTGGGACCACGCCGCGGGGATGTGAAAGGTTCCGACCTGCAAATCCGTGTTGTTGGCTGCGAACAGATTCATCGAGCTCCCCGCCTGCTCGTAGCACGCCCAGAAGACCACGACGAAGAAAGCGACGATGAAGATCGCGATTATACGCTTTCGCTCCTCACCGTGCGAGCCGAGGATCGTGACGGCGAGCGACGCACCGATCGTGGCGGAGACGAATGCACTCAGCAGAGCGAAGCCGCCGAGCACCACGCTGATCGCGATGCCGGCCGCGGCGCCGATGAGCGCGTGCAGCGCGACCTTGCTGTCCTTCGCGACGATGGGCGCTGCGATGCCGGGGAGCTGCTTCGCCGCGCGCACTCCGATGCCGGGCAGATACTTGTCCCGGAACGTGACGTAGACGATGAGGCCGAGGATCATCCCCACGCCGGCAGCGCCGAAGCCCCAGTGCCAGCCGCGATCGCCGAAGCGCGTTTGATCCGCGAGGTATCCGCAGACGAGCCCCCCAAGGAAGGCGCCGGTGTTGATGCCGACGTAGAAGATCGTGAACCCTGCATCGCGCCGCGAGTCGCCGTCCGCGTAGATCTGTCCGACCATCGTCGACACGTTCGGCTTGAAGAAGCCCGTGCCGATGATGATCAGCGTGAGGCCCGTGTAGAACATCGTCATCGACGGAACGGCGAGGCAGAAGTGCCCCGCCGCGATGACGATGCCGCCGATCACCAGTGAACGCCGCGTGCCGATGATGCGATCGGCGAGGTAGCCGCCGATCAATGGCGTGAGGAAGACGAGCATCGTGTACGTGCCGTAGAGATTCGCCGCGCGCGCGGTGTTCCAGTGCAGCGCCTGCGTGAGATAAAGAATGAGGATGGCCCGCATTCCGTAGTACGAGAAGCGCTCCCACATCTCCGTGAGGAAGAGCAGCCCGAGTCCGCGCGGGTGTCCGAAGAGGGCAGTGTCGTCGAGCGCCGGTGGGCGATCGGCGGAAGTAGAGAGGATGTCGACGACTGCGGACACGATGCTCCTGCGCTAGGGCTGGAGAATGATGGCGCTCGTCACTCGATCGCGCGAACGGGCACGATGCGCTCGGGTGGCTTGGTGGCTCCCGCAGCCTGCTGCTCGGGCCACGTGACGCGCGTGGGAAGCTGCTTGATGCACGCCGCCCAGTGCTCCGGTTCCTTAAGCTCGAGCGGCGGCACGATCACCGAGCACGCCGCATCCTTTTGCGGATGCTGGCATCGCGGATGAAATGGACACCCGGTGGGCGGATTCGCGGGGGAAGGAACGTCCCCGCGCAGCACGATCCGCTCGCGCTTCGCTTCGGGGTCCGGCACCGGGATCGCCGAGAGCAAGGCCTGCGTGTAGGGCATGAGCGGGAGTGCGTACAGATCGGCCGCCTTCGCGAGCTCGACGATGTGGCCGAGGTACATCACGGCGACACGATCGGCAATGTGCTCCACCACCGACAGGTCGTGGGCGATGAACAAATAGGACAGCCCGTGCGCCTGCTGCAGATCCTGGAGCAGATTGATCACCTGCGCCTGCACGGACACGTCGAGAGCGGACACCGGCTCGTCGCACACGATGAATTTGGGCTCCACGGCGAGCGCACGCGCGATGCCGACGCGCTGTCGCTGCCCCCCCGAGAATTCGTGCGGATAGCGCGTCGCGTGCTCGGCGCGCAGGCCCACCTCTTCCAGCAGCTGGCGCACGCGCGCATCGGCCGCGCTCCCCTCGGCGAGCTTGTGGATCGTGAGTCCTTCGCGCACGGATGCGCCGACCGTCATGCGCGGATTGAGGGAGCTGAACGGATCCTGGAAGACGATCTGCATCTGCCGCCGAAGCTTGCGGAGCGGCTCCTTCCCGAGAGCGCGCACATCGATACCGTCGAAGAAAATCTCCCCCGATGTCGGCTCGATCAGGCGGAGAATCGCTCGCCCCGCCGTCGTCTTCCCGCATCCGGACTCGCCCACGAGGCCGAGCGTTTCGCCGGCGGCGACGTCGAATGAGATGCCATCGACGGCGCGCACGGCGCCGGTGACGCGACGCATCACGCCACCGGTGATGGGAAAGTGCTTGGTGAGCTCGTTCACCGAGAGGAGCGGCGACGGACCCGCGCTCATGCGCCCGCGCCCGCGCGCGCGGCGAGCGGCACATGCGGGATGTTCCGCCGGTCGGGCTCCACCGCGAGATGACAGCGCGAGACGTGACCCGCGGCGATTTGGTAGAGCGGCGGGTGCTCGCGCTCGCAGCGCTCCCACGCATATGGACAGCGCGCATGAAAGCGGCAGCCCGCGGGCCAGGCGTAGGGCGAGAGCACCGCGCCGGGGATCACCGTGAGGCGTTCGCGCTTCGTTCCCGCGCGCGGCATCGCGGCCATGAGCCCCTCGGTGTACGGATGATGAGGCTCCGCGAACAGCTCGCGCACTCCCGCCTGTTCGACGATCTCCCCTGCGTACATCACGATCACGCGCGACGTGGCCTCGGCGACCACGCCGAGATCGTGCGTGATGAGCAGCACCGACATCGCGGTGCGCTCGCGCAGCTCGGCGAGGAGCTCGAGAATCTGCGCCTGGATCGTGACGTCGAGCGCGGTGGTGGGCTCGTCTGCGATGAGAAGCGACGGCGAGAGCATGAGCGCCATCCCGATCATCACGCGCTGGCGCATCCCGCCGGACAGCTGGTGCGGGTATGATTTCGCTCGCTCGGCGGGGTCTGGAATGCCGACGGTGCCGAGCATCTCGACCGCACGCGCCCAGGCGTCCCGCTTCGAGATCGTCGAGTGCACGCGTGGCACCTCGGCCAGCTGCGCGCCAATGCTGAACACAGGGTTCAGCGCAGTCATCGGCTCCTGGAAGATCATCGCGACGCGATTACCGCGAATCCTCCGCATGGCCTCATCATCGAGAGCGAGGAGATCCGTGCGCTCGAAGTCGATCCTGGACCCAGGCTCGATACTCCCCGGCCGCTGGATGAGACGGAGCAGCGAGAGCGACGTGACCGACTTGCCGCAGCCGGATTCGCCGACCACACCTACCGACTCGTTCGGCGCAATCTCGAAGGAGACACCGTCGACCGCACGTGCCACCCCGGCGCTCGTGTGGAAGTAGGTGCGAAGGTCGCGCACGGAGAGGATTGGCTCGGTCATCACCGGTCAACCTGACGAGGGTCCAACGCATCGCGCAAGCCGTCGCCGGCGAGATTGTAGGCGAGCGACGTGAGAACGAGCGCGAGCCCGGGGAAGAGCGCGACCCACCACGCGGTGGCGATATACGGCGAGCCATCGCGAATGATACTGCCGAGGCTAGGCGTGGGGTCGGGAATGCCTATACCGAGAAAGGAAAGTGCCGCCTCATTGATGATGACTCCAGCCACGCCGAGCGTCGCCGCGACGATCACGGGCGTCAGCACATTCGGAAGCACGTGTCGCCACACTATCGCGAGATCGCGCGCGCCGAGAGCCCGCGCGGCGGCCACCATGTCGCGCTCGCGCAGCGACAGCACCTCGGCGCGCACGAGACGGCTCGTGCCGAACCAGGCGGTAAAGCCGAGCAGCAGAATGAGCGACGTCACACCGAGCGGCGCCCAGAGCGTGGCGACGGCAATGAGGAGCACGATGCGGGGAATCGCGAGAAAGGCGTCGACGAGCCGCATCATCACCGTGTCCAGCTTTCCGCCGACGAATCCGGCGGTCGCTCCGTAAGTCGTTCCAACCACAACGGCGATGACGGTTGCGACGAGCGAGATCGTAAGTGAGAAGCGGGCGCCATAGAGCACCCTGCTGAAGATGTCACGCCCCGCGAAGTCGGTGCCGAACGGAAACTCACGGGACGGAGGATGACTCGTGAGCGACTGCGCAAAAATCTCGATCGGGTCGTGCGTCGCGAGCCAGGGCGCGAATGCGACAATGGTGTACATCCCGATGAGAACGAAGAGCGCGATCACAGCGGACGGATGCGCAACGTAGCGTGCGAACACGGCGCGCCCTCCGCTCGCGCGCGATCGCGGATGCGAGTAGCGCCAGAGGGCCACGCAGATGATGACGATCAGCGCACCCGCGCTCAGCCAGCGAAGCGCGAGCACCTAGCTCTGTCGCACGCGCGGATCGACGAGCGCGTAGAGCAGATCGGCTGCGATGTTGCCGATCACCACCAGCAGGCTCGTAACGAGCACCGAGGACATCACGAGCGAGTAGTCGCGGCTGCTTACGGCCGTCGCAGTGACATATCCCATTCCCTGCCAGGAGAAGACCAGCTCGATGAGTACGGCGCCTCCGAGAAGGCTGGGGAGCGCAAGGCCGGCAAGGGTGATGATCGGAAGAAGCGCGTTGCGGAAGATGTGGTGTTTGGCGATTGCGCTCTCCGGCACGCCCTTGGCTCGCGCCGTGACGACGAATTCGAGCCGCTCGACGTCGAGCATCGCGGCGCGCTGAAATCGCGCGACCGCGGCGCACGTCAGCAGCGTCAGTGTCGTGACGGGGAGGACGAGGTGACGTGCCGCATCGACGGCATAGGCCCATGCTCCTTCCGAGGGCGCATTGATCACGTCCTCCATTCCGCTGATCGGAAAGATCGGTAACCAGTAGGCGAAGAGAAGGATGAGCATGAGCGCGAGCCAGAAGTCTGGCGTCGAATAGAAAACAAGCGTGATGCCGCGGCTCCCCCAATCTGCGAACGTGCCGCGCCGGCGCGCCTGCAGCACGCCAAGCGCGATACCCACTGCAAACGTCGAAAAGAGTGCGAGCAACATGAGCTCGATCGTGCGCGGAACGTAATCAACGAGAATATCGCGCACGGGCCGCTGCTGCGAGGTCGAGTAGCCGAAGTCGCCTTTCGCGAGCGAGCGAACGTAACAGACGTACTGGGCCGGGAGCGGCCGGTCGAGGCAGTACCGCTGACGCCACCCTGCGACGACGGACGGATCGACGCGTCTGTCGCCGAGATACGAGTAGGGATCGCCGGGGGCGAGGTGGAGCAGCGCGAAGGTGAACGTCGCGACGATCCAGACGACGGCGAGTCCCTGGAGGAGACGGCTCGCGAGCAGCCGTCTCATCTATTAGTGAGCGCCGGCCGCAACCGTGACGCTTGCGCCTTTCGACTCGGAAACGCCGTCGACTGTCCATTCATTCATGTGAACCCACCACATGTCAGCGCGCATGACGGTGGGATGGACGTTCGTGCTCATTGCCGCGACGGAAGCCGCCTGGTAAAGCCAAAGCGCCGGCGCATCCTCGATAATGATGCCATACGCTCGCCTGTACTTCCCGATCGCCTGCCTCTGGTCCATCGATGCGACCGCCGAGTCGACCACCGCGTCGAAGGCGGGATTCGAGTAATAGCCCGTATTGCTTGCACCGCCGGCACGCGCCGATGCCGTGCTCCACTCCTGTCGAATGCCCGACGGAGTCGGATCGAGGCTCATACGTTCGAACGCCATGTCGAAGTCGTGCGCGGCCTCGCGGCTCCCCAATGCCGGAAAGTCCACGCGCTCGATATCCATCTGGGCGCCGACCTTCTTCCACATGTCCTGCAGCAGCACGGCCATCTGTTGACGCTGCGTGCTCGTTGTGGGAACCAGCATCCCGAATCGCAGCGGCACGCTACCCTTGCGGCGTACGCCGTCCTTGCCGAGTACCCAACCGCGGCGCTCGAGTATCGCCGCAGCGCTGTCGGGCGCGTAGGGCAGGCTCGGGAGGGAGCGATCGTAGGTGGGAAGGTTCGACGTGAACGGTCCAAAGAGGAGAGGCGTCGCACTGTCGATCACGGTCGTTACCACGCGGCGGCGATCCACGGCCATCGAGAGCGCGCGGCGGACTTCGCGATCCCCGAACACCGCGTGCGGGCTGCCGCTTTTGCGCGCGTGCATGTTGTATCGCACGAAAGCCGCCATCATCGACGGATAGTGCATCAGCTTGAGCTCCGGGTGCTTCGCGATCTTGTCGACGTCCTCGTTTCGTATCGTCGAGGTGAAATTCGCCTCGCCGGAATACAGCCGCAGCAGCGCTGCGTCGGCATTTCCGGCGATGCTCCAGATGATCCGGTCGATCTTCGGTGCGCCTCGATGGAAGGTGCTGTCGGCGGCAACCTCGATCGTGCTCCCACTCACCCACCGTACGAACTTGTAGGGGCCACTCCCCACGGGATTCCGCGCGAAGGGCGAGGTCTGCAGCGCCGAATCGGGAATTGCCTGCAGGAGATGCGCGGGAAGCACCCGGACCTGTGTAGCACCGTTGAAGAACTGTTCGGGGGAGCGCGCGTGAAACCAGATGACCGGGGTCAGGCTGTCCAGAGCCGTGACGGAGTCGATGCCTGCGAGCAACGGCAGCACCGGCGAGCCAATGCTCTTCAAGCTGTTGATGCGAAAGCTGTACAGCACATCTGCGGCACGCACGGGCACGCCGTCAGCCCAGTGCGCCTTGGGCGCGATGTGAAATGCGATCGAGAGCGAGTCAGGCGCCCACGTCCACGAGTCCGCGAGCGAGGGGCGCGCGCCATAGTCACCGATCACATTCATCGAATCGCTGATTTCTGCGAGCTTCTCGAACATCATCGATCCAACGGCCACCGCGATCTCGTTCGTCGTGAATGGCGGCAGCATGTTGTCCGCGTCGCTCGGTTGCGTCATTACGAGCACGGACGAATGCGCTCTCCGCGCGCCGCCGTCACCGCGACAGGCGGCAAGGGGTAGCAGCATGGCAAGAGCAATGAGGCGGCAGGAATTGCGCATGTCGGTGTCTGGAAAGTAAGGCAGGGCCGGGTCGAATCGAGTGCGGGCGTCACTCGGAGTATCGAAACCGCCGCGCGGAGCTATTCCCCTCTGTGCAGAGACGATTCACCGCGCCGGACGATTCATGCGATGGGCTCGCTACATGCTTGCGGCACCACGAGTTACTCCCCCGTGTGCTCCCGATATTCGGCTGCGCCGAGTAGCTCGTCGCGCTCGGGGATCGACCTGGGGCGTAGGCGGACAAGCCATCCTTCGCCGTAGGGATCGGTATTGATGAGCTCCGGCTCCTTCGCGAGCCGAGGATTCGTCGCGAGCACCGTGCCGCCTATCGGGGAGAAGAGCTCGGACACCGCCTTCACGGCTTCGATGGTACCGAAGACATCGAGGCGCGCATATGTCTCCTCGAGCGCCGGGAGCTCGACGTAGACGGTGTCGCCCATCTCCTGTTGTGCGTAGTCGGTGAGTCCGACGGTCACGACGTCATCCGTCCACTCCACCCAGAGGTGCTCCTCCGAGTACAGGAGCTCGTCCGGGACGTTGCGCACCCCGCAGTCAGCTCGTCTCGTGCAGCGCGCGCCACACGTCGTCGACGCGTTTTTCGAGGGCCTCGAGGCTGCCCTCGTTCTCGATGATGTAATCTGCGCGTGCGCGTTTGAGCTCGGCCGGCATCTGTGCGGCGATCATGTTCATCGCCTCGGTCTGACCAAGCGCGCGCTCGCGGGTGAGGCGTTCGAGGCGTAGGGGACGTGGCGCGTCGACGAGCACGATCCTGTCGAAGTCGTTGACGAGATTGCGCTCGAAGAGGAGCGGGATGTCACAGACGACCGTCTCGTCGCCCCGCTCCCGGGCTTCGTTGACGAGATCATCGCGGAGGCGGGAGACTTCCGGATGCACGATCGAGTTGAGCGCCTCGAGCTCGGTTGGCTCCTGAAAGACGATCTGTCGAAGCGCCACACGGTCGAGTCCGCCATCGGCCTTCAGGATGTCGTCGCCCCATCGCTCGACGATCTTTCTATGCCCATCGCTCCCCACCGCGACCGCATCGCGAGCGAGCTCATCTGCATCGATGATCGTTGCGCCGCGCTCTGCGAGCAGTTGCGCGACTGTGGATTTTCCGGAGGCGATGTTGCCTGTGAGGCCGATCAAAAGCATAAGCTCACGATAGGATGGAAGCGCCCCCGAGCGCAATAGAACAAATCACAGCAGCGGCACTTGATCCTCGTCACGACGGGGCAACTCGTGACAGTGCCGGCAGCGTGCTTCGTAGGACTGTCGTCCCCCTACCATGATCGTCGGCGAGTCGTAGCGAGCGGGACGGCCATCGATCAATCGTTGGTTTCGACTTGCCGGACCTCCGCATACAACGCAAATCGCGTGCAGCTTGTCGACGAGGTCCGCCACGGCCATGAGCTGGGGGATCGGGCCGAACGGCTCCCCTCGAAAATCCGTGTCCGTGCCCGCGAGGATCACGCGCACGCCGCGCGACGCCAGCGTCCCGACGAGGGGAATGATCCCCGCGTCGAGAAACTGCGCCTCGTCCACCGCGACGATGTCGGCATCGGCGCGGAGATTCTGAGAAATCTGGAGCGACGAGTCCACGGGAATCGCCTCTACGGCGCGACCGTCGTGGCTCGAGATGGACAAGACGCCGCCGTACCGGTCATCGAGATGCGACTTGAAGATCTGCACACGCTTCTTCGCGATGATCGACCGGCGCACGCGGCGGATGAGCTCCTCGCTCTTCCCGCTGAACATGACACCGGTGACGACTTCAACCCATCCGCGTCGTGCCCCGAAGAAAACCGGGTCCATCGCCGCCTACGAGGGGCGGCGCGGACCGCGGGACGGCCCGTCGCGGCGCGGCGCGTCACGTCGTGGCCCCGATGACGGGCGTTCCCCACGCGCGCTTGGCGCCCCACGATCGGAGCGCGGCGCATAGCTGCGCGGGCCGCGATCGGACGACGAGCCGCGCTCGGGACGACCGCGGTCGGAGCGCTCGAACCTGGGGCTCGAGCTCCGCTCGCCCCTGTCGCCCCGGTCACCGCGATCGCCGCGATCGCCACGCTCCGTGCGGCTCGATGGCTTGTCGTTGTCGACGCGCATCGTCAGCCGTTTTCCACGGACCGTGATCCCGTTCATCTTGTTCACGACCGCTTCCGCCACCGGCGTCGAGATCTCGACGATGGAGTGCGTGTCGCGCAGCTCGATCTTGCCGATCTGATCGGAGCTGATCCCGGACTCGTTCGCAATGCTACCGACCAGGTCGCGCGGCGTCATGCCGTCGGCCTTGCCTGCGTTGACGAACAAGCGGCTCATGGCACCGCGCGACTCCGGCCTGCGCGAGGGCGCGCCGCGCGAGAAACCACCACTGCGCGGAGCGCTGTCGCGCGACGGGCTCCGCTCCGGACGCGCGCCGCGCTCGCGATCGGGACGCTCGCCACGAGGGGTGCGTTCCCCACGATCGCTGCGCTCTCCACGATCGCTCCGCGGACGCTCGTCACGATCACCGCGCTCGGCGCGCGCAGTGGGCGCTTCGCGCTCCACGGTCGGCGCGAGAATGTGATCGGTCTTCGGAGCCTTCTCCGCTGGCTTCAACGCCTCGCGCTCACGCTCGAGCATCCGCAGCGCGGCCGCCGCGATCTCGACTCCGTCGAACTCCGCGAGCAGCGGCTCGAGTGCGAGCAGCTCCCGCGCGTTGACGCCATTCGCAAGCGCCGCGCGCAGCTCATCGCGCATCTTCTCGTCCCGCGACCGCGCACGAGCGCCCGGGCCGGAGAGCACGAACGGGGAAACCCTTCCGCCGCCCGCGAGCACGCGAAGCGCCGGAATCTGTCGCGCCGTCGCGAGCGCGATCACCGCAGGGCCGCCATCCGCGAGCGTCTGCAGCATCTCGGAGGACATCGGCTGCTCGTACAGCACCACGAGCGCGACGTTCTCCACCGGCTCGCCGCGCGTGATCACGATTGAAGGCTCCTCGTCGGAGATGCCGAGCGCGCGGAGCACATCCGCGACTTCCTTCGCCGCCTCATCGGAGCGAACGAACACTGCGGCGCGCTCCGGATCCGTATCGTCGAGCAGCCGGCGGAAGGCGCTTTCGCGCGCCTGCGCCGCAATCGCGACGTAGCGCAGGTCTACGGCGATCTCGTCGACCACGGCAACGGGGTGACTCCTGCGCGCGCGCCGAGCATAGCGCTCGGCCAGCGCCTCGACGGCGGGAGTCATGTGCGACGCAACGATGATGCGCGCCGCCTCCTTCGGAACCTCGGCCATCACGGCCTCGAGCGGCTCACCCGCCGCGTCGCTCATCACGTCGGCCCAGGCGAGCACCAGCGTGGTGACTGAGTCGAGCTTGATCGCGGAAGCTCGAATGAGCTCCAGGATGTCGGACGGCGTCCCGGCGACCACGGTCGCGGGGCGAAGGCGCTGGAGCCGGGCTGCGCGGCGCCAGGCGGTGACCGGGAGCACTCGTGCAGGGGTACCGGTGCGCGCGCGGGTCGCCGCTTCGGCGATGAGAACCGCGGTCTCGGAATCGGGGGTCAGGACGAGAAGCTGGGTTTCAGCGTTCTCGGCATCCAGGCGCTCGAGCGCCGGCTCAATGAACTGCGAAACTGCAGCCGCGTCATGCGGCAATACGTGCAATACGTTCTGATTGCGGGCGACGGCAGGTCGCTCCCGCTCTTCCAAGTCTTGCTCCACCCAAACCCCCGATTTTCAATGGCCGGCAACGCGCCGACATGGTAAAGTATACCAAGCCAACCACTCTCACTCCAGTCGCCAGAGCCACGCCGTGACCGAAAGCACGACGCTGCGCGCATTTGCGCCCTCCGCGAACGTCGCATTTTTGAAGGAGTCCGCCACGATCGCGGTCTCTGCGCGCGCACGGGCGCTCAAGGCGCAGGGGCGGAAGGTGATCGATCTCGGGGCGGGGGAGCCCGACTTCGACACACCGGAGTTCATTCGCCGCGCGGGGCAGAAGGCGATCGACTCCGGCGCGACCAAGTACACGGCGACGGAAGGGATTCTCCCGCTGCGCGAGGCAATCGCGGCGCAGACGAACGCGCGCTGGAGCGGGGACGACAAGATCCTGGCGCAGGACGTGGTCGTGTCGAACGGCTCGAAGCAGTCGCTGTTCAACGCGTGCTTCGCGCTGTTCGGCGAGGGCGATGAGGTGCTGATCCCGACGCCGAGCTGGACGAGCTACTACGAGATGGTCGCGCTGAGCAAGGCGAAGCCGGTGTCGGTGATCGGCGACCCCGCGAATGGACTCAAAGTGACGGCGGCCTTTCTCGACGCCGCATCGACGCCGCGCACGAAGGGGATCATGCTCAACTCGCCATGCAATCCCACAGGCGCCGTCTACAGCGCCGACGAGCTGCGCGAGATTCTCGCGCTGGCGGAGGAGCGCGACTGGTGGGTGCTGAGCGACGAGATCTATCGCCGCATCTCGTACGATGGACCGGCAGCGTCGGTGCTCGATCTCTCGACGCGCCGTGATCGACTGATCGTGATCGATGGCGTCGCGAAGGCGTACGCGATGACTGGGTGGCGGATCGGGTGGACGGTCGCGCCTCGGGCGGTGAGTGCGGCAATGAGCGCGCTGCAATCGCACACGACGTCGAATGCGGCGGCGGTGTCGCAGCACGCGGCGCT
>JBBSEY010000038.1:0-18547 GCA_038239265.1 Gemmatimonadales bacterium
ATCACCTGGGTGCTGAGCGCGGCGGGGGGGGGGGCCCGCCCCGCGGGGGCCCGCGCCGCCACCCCGGGCGGCCCCGGCGCGGGGGGGGGGGCGGCCCCCCCCCCCCCCCCCCCCCCCCCCCCACGCCGATCTGCTCAGAGCGGAACGGTGTGGCTCACCAGCGTCCCCACGCCACGCGCGATCGGGTCACCCGGATATTCGTAGAAGCGCCCAGCTTTGTCGCTCTTCTCACCATAGCCGATGCCGAGCTTTTCGAGCTCGTCGCGCACGCGCTCCACGGTCTGCCAGTCGAAGTTCTCGAAACCGACATCGTTCGGCACGCCGACGTCCTTGCCGAGCTGCCCCTGCGCGAAGCGGACGAGCGCGCGATGCACCGCCTCCGTCCCCATCGCCTCCGCGCACAGCCGCGCACCCATGTCGTCGCCCGCGCGCGCGTAGGCACTCACGCCGAGCAGGTAGAGGCTGATCTCGACGGTTTCGATGACCTCGAGACTCGAGAAGAGGCCGACGCCACCGTTGTCGAATACGTCGTCGGGGAACCAGTACGACGTCGTCAGTGCGCTTCCGCCGGCGGCCTTGAGCGCCTCGACGTGGTGAAACTCCGTTGTGACTGCATTCTTCAGCACGGGGAGAAAGGCCTCCGACGGCGTGCCGTGGGCGCGCTCGATGGCCGCCGAGACGAGAGTGACGCCAAGCTGCTCTTCGGTGACCAGAAAATCGAGGACTTCGCGCAGGCCGCGATTGGTGCCCGCGGTCGCTGACTTGGCGGTTTCGGTGATGATCGATGACATGTGCGCTCCGTGACGGGTAGGGGGTTCGAGCACTCCCAAGGATTCGCTCGCGCCGCCGCGGGCGGCATTCCTCGCATGGGGGATCCTCGACTACCCTGCGCAAAGGCCGCTATACGGTGCGCGCCGCGCCGCGAACCACGGCCTGCACGAGCGCGCGCTCGTCGAAGTAGAGGTTCGCAACCTCCAGCATCTCGCGCGCAGTGACACGGCGGATGCTCGCATCGTGCTCGTCCACCTCGCTCAACCCGCGACCGAAGAGCCACGCCTCGATCATCTCGCCGAGCAGTGCGCCGCCGCTCTGTGCGCGGATGGCGTGCGTGCCGATCGCGTACTCCTGCGCCTGCGCGAGCTCGGCGCTCGTCACCGGCTCGGCGCGCAGCTTCGCGAATTCGGCGAGCAGCCCCGCGCGCGCGACCTCCTCCTTTTCCGGACCGGTCGCGATGTAGGAGATGAACATCCCAGCGTTGCGCCACTCCGCAGTGAACGCGCTCACGATGTATGCGAGCGACTGGCGATCGCGCAGCTGATCGAAGAAGCGTCCACCGAGCCCACTCGCGACCCCCGCGATGAGCTCTGCCGCGTGGCGTGCATCAGCCGCGCGAGGCGGCGAGGGAAAGGCGAGCGCGAGGGCACTCTGCGCCTTGTCGCGCGACTCGACGACGAGCATCGGCGCGTCGGGCCACGTGGGGGCGGCGAGCGGCCCGCGCTCGCGCCACTTCATCTCCGGGAAGCGCGCGGCGACGAGGGTCGCGATCTCGTCCGGATCGACATCGCCGACGATGCCGATCACGCTCGAGCCCTCGAGCACGCGAGTGCGGTGCCAATCCCGTACGTCGCCCGCTCCGATCGTTGCGAGCGATTCCTCCGTCCCCGACGCCGGCACGCCGAACGGGTGCGCGGGGAACGCCGCCGCGGTGAGCAGCCGGAGCGGATAGCGGAACATGTCATCCTTGAGCATCTCGAGATCGGCGATCGCGAGCGCGCGCTCCGTCTCGAGTGCGGGTGCATCGAAAGTGGCGTGCTGCACGACATCCGCGAGCAGCTCGAGCGCCGCATCCGTGTGTCGCGCGGGCACGGAGATCCCCCAGCTGAAGCTTTCCTTGCTCGTGCTCCCGCTCACCGAGCCGCCGAGCAGCTCGCCGTCCTCGGCGATCTGCGCTGCCGAGCGTGTGCGCGTGCCTTTCACCGAGGTGCGCGTCATCAGCGAGGTGAGCCCCGCGTGCGATGTGCCCTCATCGGTCGCGCCCCCTGCGATGTGCACGCCGAGCTGCACGAGCGGCGCGCCGGGGCGGCGCAACACCAGGATCGGCACGTTGGACGGGGTGCGATAGACGCGGACGCCCGCCTCCTCGCGCTCGAAGCTCGCGCGCGATGGCGGCGCGGGAGCGACCGGCTTCGGCGCCGGCACCGGCGCGAGGGGCGCCGCACCGGGTGCAGCGAGCAGCGCGCGCATTGCCGCAGCGTCGCCCGCGATCGCCGGCGACGTGCGAGGGCGATAGACGATGACACCAGCGTTCTCCTCGCCGAGGTGCCGCCGAACGGCGTCGCTCACCTCGGCGGCGGTCGCGGTCAGCATCCCCTGCAGCTCGCGCTCCCCCAGCTCCCAGTCGCCCAGCGCCTCCCACTCGGCGAGATAGTTCGCCTGCCCTTCCATCGTCTCGAGGCGGCGAACGAAGCGCGCCTCGATCAGCTGGCGCGCGCGATTGAGCTCGTCGTCCGAAAAGCCGTTCGCGCGCACATCGGCGAGCTGCGCCCATACGTTGCGCGCGGCGCTCGTCGTGTGCTCCGGCGGCCCCTCGGCGTGAATCACGAAGACGCCGATCTCGGTGGGCGTGTAGTCGTACGCCGATACCGATGTCGCCAGCTTCCGCTCGCGCACCGCGCGATAGAGCCGCGATCCGCGGCCGCTGCCGAGCATCGTCCCCGCAAGCTCGAGCAGCGGCGTGTCGGGGTGGAGCGTGCCGGGAGTGCGCCAGCCGAATGAGAGCTGTGTCTGCGTGATGTCGCCCTCGAGCTCGCGGTAGCGGAAGTCGTCGTGCGGGGGCTCATGCGGGCCGAAGTTCGGAATCACCGCCACGTCCGCGAGCGACCCGTATTGTCGCGCGATCTCGCGCTCTGCCTCGTCGAGATCGATTGCGCCGACGATGGCCAGAATCGTCTGGCGCGGACGGTAGAAGTTGCGATAGAAGCCCACGAGGGCATCGCGCGTGAGCATGCGAAGTCGTGGCTCGCGTCCGATGCGCCAGCGGCGGATTCGATGCACGTCGTGCAGCAGCTCGAAGAGCGTTTCGGAGGCGACGGCCGCGGGGTTGTCCGCCTTCCGCTTCGCCTCCTGGATGATCACCTCGAGCTCCTTCGCGAGCTCCGGCGCATCGATGACAGAGTCAGCGTACGCATCGCGCTGGATGTCGAGACCGCGCGCGAAGCTCGCGGACGGGAGCACGGTGAAATAGCTGGTGCGATCGTAGATGGTGCCGGCGTTCAGATAGCCACCCGCGGCCTTCGTTTCCTTCGATAACTCTCCCACTGCGCGCGCGGTGGTGCCCTTGAAAAACATGTGCTCGAGCACGTGCGCGATTCCGACGACGTCATCGCTCTCGTCGAAGTAGCCGGCCTTCACGTGTGTGACGATCGCGACCACCGGTGCGCTGTCGTCGCGGCGGAGGAGCACGGTGAGCCCGTTCGCGAGCACGATGCGCCGCACCGTGGAGGGTTCGAGGAAGACACCAGATGCACGCGCGGCGCCCCGTGCTGGCGGCGCCGCGCTCGAACGCTCAGCGCTCAACGAACGATTCGCAGCAGTCCGGCGCTCGCGCTGCCGCGGATGAAGCTTTCGGCATCGCTCGTCGGAATTTTCACTCCCGTGAGTGAGTAACCGCGTCGGGCCTCGTTCGACATGTACTCCTGCAGCGAGCGTCCGGCGAGTTGACGGCTCGCGTCGCGCATCTCGCGCACGATGTGCTCCCAGCTGCCGATGTACTCCACGCCATCGGTCATCAGGATGCTGTGCTCGACGGCGTCCTCCTTCTTGCGCTCCACCAGATCGGTGAGCAGCGCGCCGAACAGCTCGAGCTGCCCCTTGTCGCGCGCCTCCTCCTGCTCGAGCACCCGCTGCTCGATGTCGGCAAGCATCTCGTCGATGTCGTCGGGCTCGCCGGACAGCTCCCCGAGGCGCGATTCCCACGGGCGCAGCTCGCCATCGCCGTCCTTCAGCTTGTAGATCGACTTCTTGAGCTCGATGAAACGCCAGATTCCGAGCTCGTCCCAATGGTCGTCGGGAGTGGTGAGATCGAGCTGATTGAGCGCCGGTTCGTACTCGCCGCGATCGTAGAGAATATTGGCGAGGTAGATGCGAGCCTCGGTGTGTTCCTCGTCGAGCTGGAGGGCGCGGCGGAGATGCATGAGCGCCGCATCGTCGTTGCCGAGGCGGTGATTGACGTAGCCGAGGCACGCGCTGGCCTCGGGGAGGTCCTTCTGCTCCTTCGCAGCGACCTCGAAGAACTCGCGCGCCTCATCCATCATCTCTTCGCGGAAGAGCGCCCGCCCGACCTGCAGCACCAGATCGAGATCGTCGTCGTAACCGAGATCGAGAATCTTCCGGAAGGATTGCATCGCCTCATCGCGCATGCCGAACTTGAGGAGCGTCTCGCCCAGCCCGGCGAGTGCCTCCTCGTGCAGCGAGTCGAGCACCAGCGCGACCTCGAAGCTCTGTCGCGCCCACGCGTATTCCTCGCGCGCCAGGCGCGCGAATCCAGCTCCGATGTGGAGCTCGACCGATTCCGGGTAGAGATTCAATCCCTCCCGCAATACGTCGAGCGCGGCATCGTACTGACCCTCGTTATAGAGCTCGTGCGCCCGCTCGTCGTACTCCTCGGAACTCAAGAAGGGCGTGGCCATGTGGCGAGCATCCTCCGACGTCGAAAGGTCCAGCCTATTTTAGTGTGCCGTGACCGCAGAGTTCAATGGCCTTTGGTACGGCGGCAAAGCGAGCAGCTTCTTCACCTGAGCGCAATGCGCGCGAGCTCCACTGCGATCGAGGCCGCGAGCGCTGCGTTCTGTTCCAACAGTGCCAGATTCACCTCGCGCGCCCGCCCTGACGTCGCCTTGTCGACGTATGCGAGCAGAAACGGTGTAATTGCCGAGCCCTGGATGCCGGCTCGCGTGCTCTCGCGAATCCCCTCTACTACAGCACGCTCGACCACCGATGCGGGCAACGCGTACCGGGGCGGAGGCGGCTGAACGACGAGAAGCGCGCCCGTCTGGCCCAGTGCGCGTTTGGCCCTGAAGATCGAGGCGACCATCGAGGGCTCGTCCACACGTTGAACGGGGATCCCGCTTTCCGCGCCATAGAAGGCGGGAAGCTCGCTCGTGCCGAAGCCTGCGATCGTCACGCCGAGCGTGTCGAGCCGCTCCGATGTCGCTCTGAGATCGAGGATCGCCTTCGGACCAGAGCACACCACGATGATCGGCGTGCGAGCCAAATCGGAGAGATCCGCCGATTCGTCGTACGCCGGCGCGCGATGCACGCCGCCGATGCCACCGGTTGCCAGCACTTCGATCCCCACCAGCTGCGCGAGCGCGATCGCCGCGGCCACGGTGGTGGCGCCGTCCGCGCCTCGAGCCATCGCCTGCGCCAGATCGCGAGCGGAGACTTTCTGGATTCCATCGCGGGCGAGGAAACGCTCGAGCTCCTCACTCGTGAGCCCGGCGGCCGGCACGCCCTTCACAACCGCGGTGATCGCCGCGACCGCACCGCGCGACTCGATCGCGTCGATCATCGAACGCGCGGCGGTGCGGTTGGCCGGGATGGGCAGCCCCTGCGCGAACACCGAGCTCTCGAGCGCTACGATCGGCTTCGCCTCCACCATCCACGTGCCGAATTCGGGAGGCGTCCGAACCCTGCCAACGAGAGCCACTACGAGAGCGGTTTCAGCGACTTCTCACGAGCGGCCTTGAACTCCGCGTCCGCGTTCCACGTTGGCGTGACGGGCGCATTCCCGAGCGTGCGCGCGAACTTGAGCACGATGTTCGAGATCTGCGCCGCACCGCTCAAGTCGAAGTCCGGACTGTACGCATCCGCGGGCTGGTGGTAGCGATGCGCGTTGTAGTCCGTGTTCGCCTTCTCGCCAAAATCCCTCGGCTTGCCGATGTAGTCCTGTCCGGCGCCGATCGACACCGATGGGATTCCGACCTTCGCGAGTGAGAAGTGATCGGATCGATAGAAGTGCCCCGCTTCTGGATGCGCATCGGGGGAGAGCTTCATCCCCTGCGGGCGGACGAGCGCCGCGAGCATCGGACCGAGTGACGACTTGTTGTCCCCCATCACATCGAGGTCGCGCACGCGACCGCTCACCGTGACGACGTCGAGATTAAAGTCGGCGACGATGTTCGCGGCCGGCACGGTCGGATGCTCGCCATAGTACTGCGAGCCGAGGAGTCCGGACTCTTCCGCCGTAACGAAGAGGAAGAGCATCGAGCGCCGCGTGGATGGCATTTTGGCGGCCGCCCGCGCAATCGCGAGCACCGAGGCGACGCCAGATGCGTTGTCGATCGCGCCGTTGTAGATCGAGTCTCCGTCGACGGGAACGCCGATGCCCAGATGATCCCAGTGCGCGCTGATCGCGACATACTCATGCGTGAGCTTCGAGTCGCGTCCGCGCACGACGCCGACCACGTTGGCGCTGGAGAGGTGATTCACGGTGTTGCGCGCCGAGAAGTCGATGTTGATCCCGGTGCTCACAGGCTTGAAGTCACGCGACTCGGCGTCCTTGCGCAGCCTGGCCATATCGAGCCCTGCGCCCTTGAGCAGCGCCGTCGCCGCACTGTCGGTGATCCACCCACGCATGCCGAGCGGGGGCGCCGACGATGCATCGCGCGGAAGCATGCGCTGCTCGCCGCTCCACGATCCGACGACCGTGTGCCAGGGATAGCTCGCCGCCTCGGTGGTATGGACGATGAGCACCCCCGCGGCGCCGCGACGCTCGGCCTCCCCGTATTTGTAGGTCCAGCGGCCGTAGTACGTCATCGCCTTTCCGCCGAACAGCTTTGGCTCGGCGGCGCTCGCGGGAGGATCGTTCACGAGCACGAGCAGGATTTTTCCCTTGAGATCCATTCCCTTGTAGTCGTCCCACCGGTATTCGGGGGCCGATGCGCCGTAGCCGACGTAGACCAGCTCGCCGCGCGCGCTGCTCTTCTCCACGGCGGAGCCTGCAAAGACGACGACATCTTCGGACGACTTGAGCGTCATCGTCGACTTGCCCGTCGCGCTCACCTTGATGGAGGATGGGTCGGCCTTCACGACATCGATCGGGACCGTCTGGAAGTACGAACCGTTTACCCCCGGCTCCACGCCGGCACCACGCAACTGGTCGGCGATGTACTCGGTGGTGAGCTTGTCCGCGCGCGTGGCAGGCGCGCGCCCCTCGAGCAGATCGGAGGAGATGAAGCGAAGGTCGCCATCGATCTCCGTGGCGGTGATCGGGCCCGCGGCACCCTTCGAGGCGCCCTGGGCGGCCGTGGCAGCGGGAAGGAGCGTGGCGACGATCGCGAACGTAAGAAGGCGCATGGAATGCGGATTGGGGGGGAGAAGTCGCGTCAGCGCGACTGTACTGCAATGTCCCGATGGAAAGTTAGTGTCCACCCGGCGCGCGGTCACCCCTTGGCGCGCGCGAACCGAGACTATATCGTGTGCCTCGGCAATGGCGAGGCTTTTGCCTTCCAACCCGTAACCCCACCGGAGTGCTCGTGAGCGAAGAGATGGCAACAGACGCACGCACGGACAGCGAACGACGCGGGATCACGATCGGAATTCTGGTCGTCGCGCTGCTGTGCCTCTCCCTGTTCTTCGTCTGGCACCACTACGGCGTCCCCGGCTCGGCGGCGCGCCCGGCAGCGGAGTCGGCGAGGTAGGGGGTCACTCGCTCTCGCTAGGCCCCCGGCGAGACGACTATCGGCTTCGCAGTGAGAATCAACCTGTCGGGCGCGGGCCCGATGTAGCGGATCGGCCAGCACGTCGTGAGCGTGAGCTCGGGTTCCGTCGAAGGGAAGAGCGACGGCTGGTAGCGCCCGACGATCTTTCGCCCAGCGATCACCCAAATGGTGCGCGCGGTTCGAGTCTCGGTGATCACCGTGTCTCCGATGTCGACGCGCCCCAGCGAGTGAAAGTGCCGGTCGCGATGCGCAGAGATCACCGCGTTCCCTGGCTCGCCCGGCGACGCGCTCCCGGGCAGGTGCCCCGGCCCCGCATCGAGCTCGTCCTCGTCGACTCCCTCGGCGATGACCTCGTCGAGCTTCACCTTGGGGATGAGCAGCTTCCCTACGAGTGCGCCGGTTGCGTACGTCGTATGCGTTGGCGCGGACGTGAGCGACGCGGAAGCGACCGCATTGTGCGCCTCGAGCTCGGCCCATGCCCCGCGTGCGGCGTCGCGCTCGTACGCCCCACTGACGTACCGGTAGCCCACGTACACGAGTAGTGCTGCTCCGACCACGACGAGCGCGGCGCCGAGCGTGCGTCGCACGTTACGACTTGCGGAGCGCGACGCCGGTGAGGAGCGTGGTTGCGCCGACGATCGCAAGAAACGGGAGCATCGATGCCGTCGCGGGAGCCGGAGCTCCCTTCGCGAACGACTTCGTATCTCCGCGCGTGCCGTTGAGCGATGTGGGCGGAATCGGCTTCGCCGAATCGGGCGGCGCCTTGAGTCCCGTGCTGTCGTGCACCTCGACGGTCGCGATCGACGCGGCCGAGTCGGCGCGGACACGCGCGTTGCGATTGAGGATGACGGAGTCCTTCAGCACGGTCCTCTTCGCGGAGTCCGTCTTCGGCAGCTTGAGCTTCGTGCTGTCAGCGGCCGGGATGGAGACGCCAGCGGCGGAGTCGACCCACTTCTTCATGTCGGTCACACGTGCCGCGAGCGCGACGGTCGCGCGACGCACCGAATCCTGGGTGGCGACGGTGTCCGCCTTGGCCTTCACACGGGGCGGAGCCACCGAGGCAGTGAACTGCGCGCTTGCGGTGGCGCTGATCGCGAGTGACGCGAAGGCGCAGACGAGCAGCGGGATGTGCTTCAAGCTCACGACGAACCTCCGGTGTAACGAATGGTGTGTGCTGCGCAGAAGGCAGGATTGGTGCCGCCTTTCGCACAGCACGCCCCACGATCACGCGTCCGGAAACTCGTCCGCCTTCCATGTTTTGACGAGCTCGCGCTCCTTCGACGTCTTGTCGTACATCGCGAGGATCTTGATTGTTTCACCCGCGTAGCAATCGAAGGTCTTTCCTGCGCCCTTGATGACCTCGATCTCGTGCCCGTCCTCGAAGCGCAGGACGACGTTCGGATAGTCGTTGTTCTTGTACTGCTTTCTGAGCTTCTTCGGAGGAGTGGGCATCAACCGTGAGATTGGGGGAGGGCGCTGCTTCGTGAAGATACCTCTCAATGGTGGTCCGCTCAAGAGATTTGAGTGTCCTTATCTCGAATAAGGCATCGTCCTTGCACTCTGCGTGGAGTGGCAGTCTTCAACGCACCTTCACTCGAGGGACCACATGGCCAAGCTCACCATTGCTGTTGCTGCACTTCTCATCGCCTCCGCCGCGTCTGCACGCCTGCAGGCGCAGAGCGAGCAATTCGCGTCCAACGACCAGACGGCGTTCGTGCAGAGCGAACAGTCGACCGCCGCCGCCGACGCTCCCGCGACCGCTGCCGTGGAAGCCGAGGCGCCGGCCGTAACCGGTGCGCCGCTTCCGTCCGCTTTCGCACCTGCGCCCGCTGCCGCCGAGCTTCCTCTCGCGACCGGCCCGAGCAATGAGGCTGCTACGCTCTCTCCACGCCTCTCCAACCACGAAGCACTCAGCACGCAGGCCATGCGCCGCCCGTCACGCGGCAGCGGCGTCGGCCTCATGATCTTCGGTGGAGCGGCGCTCGTCACGGGATTGATCATCGGTGACAACGCCGGTACGGTCATCGCCGTCGGCGGAGCGATCGTGGGGCTCTATGGACTTTACGTCTACCTTGGTCGTCCTACCGGTATGGGGAATGGCCACGCTTCGCACAGCGAGCGCATTGGGCTCGGCTACAAGCTGAGCACCAACTAGCTGCCACTGCCGCAGTCTGGTCCCTCCCCGCCATCAGCCCATCCACCTTCTGTGGTGTATGGGCTGAGTAGCGGCACATAGCGATGGAGGAGACTGGCGGTGGACTGGCTCGGTTCGCGGAAAACGGCCCTCGTGCTCGGCGGTGGGGGGCTCAAGGGATTTGCGCACATCGGCGTCATGCGCGCGCTCGAGGAGCGTGGTATCGTGCCGAGTCGCTACGCCGGCACGAGCATTGGCGCGCTGATCGCTGCCGCGCGTGTGGGTGGCGTATCCCTCGACGAGATGGAACGCCGCGCGATCGCGGTTTCGAAGCGCGATCTTTTTCGACTCAATCGCGCCGGGATGCTGATCGAACGTTCGCGCGCGCCCTCGCTCTACCTCGAGCAGCCGTTGCGCGACCTCGTCGACGCGGTGGTTCCCGAAGGATCCTTTCACGGGCTCGGCGGCGAGCTTCTGGTCAACACCGTCGATCTCGAGTATGGATCGATCGTGGTGTGGGGACTGCCGGGGCTCGAGGACGTCTCGATCCGCAACGCGGTCTATGCGTCGTGCGCGCTGCCGGGTTTCTTCCCGCCGGCGCGCGTTGGCGGTCGCGCCTGCGTCGACGGCGGAACCATCGACAATCTGCCTACAGCGATCGCGTCGCTCGGCGTCGACGCGGTGATCGCAGTGGACGTCGGCAATACGGATCTCCGTCGCGCGCAGGACGTGTCGAGCCGGGGCTTCGCCGCGATCTACATGCGCGCAGCCTCCGTGATGATGCACGCGCTCCAGCTCAACCCACTCGCGACTTGGATGGGGCCGCCGATGCTGCTCATCCGCCCCCGCGTGGGACATCGCGAGTGGTTTGCGTTCTCGCACGCCGAAGAGATGATCCAGGCGGGGTACGACGGGACCATGTCGGCGCTCGACGACCTCGTCGAAGGGGCTCTGGCTCGCGACACGATCTATCCGCGCCGCCGCATTCGGGTCACGGTCGATCGCGAGAAGTGCATCGGCTGCGGTGTCTGCACGGCGCTCGCGCCGCGCATCATGGAGATGGATGCGGAGCGAAAGGCGTTCGCCGCGCGAGAGCAGCACGAGTGGTCTCCCGCCGATGGCGAGTTCGTGGGACAGTGCCCGACGGCCGCGATCACCGTTGAGTCGCTTGCGAGCCGACGACAGACCACGCGACCGGTCGAGCAGGCAACGGTCGATAGATAAGTCTGCGCTACGTGATTCCGCCGTAAGGCCTCGGCGGCACTCCCATTGGAGTCAAGTCACGGTTCTCTGCGCCGCAGCGAGCGCTGCCTCGCCGAGTCGCACGTAGCCGGCGATCGCGTCTTCGAGCTCGGCGCGAGTGATGCGCTCGCCGCTCGTGTGCGCAACGTGGATCGAGCCGGGTCCGTACAGATACGGCGTGCCCCAGCGGGTGAGTGCCGGGATGTCCGTCGCGAACGCGGCCACCATCGTCTCGAAGCCCGGCACGACGCCAAGCCGGATCTCCGGAACGAGCGAGCCGCGCTCGAGCGTCGCACGCCCGGCCACCCACCTCTCGAGCAGCGCCCACATCTCCTCGGCGTCCGACACGAGGCGCACCATCATGCGAGCCTCCGCCGCGGGGGCAATGACGTTGTCCGCGACGCCGCCGGAGATGTATCCGACGTTGATCGTGGTGGCGCCGAGGAGCGCATCGTGCGGGAGCTCGAGCTGCGGAAGCTCGGCGAGCAGTGCCACCAGCTTCGTGATGGCCGAGTCACCAAGGTGCGGGTAGGCGGAGTGTGCTGCGGTTCCGTGCATGCGAAGCACGACACGCATCGCGCCCTTCGTACCGAGCGCCAGCTTGCCTTCCGTGGGCTCGCCATCGATGATGACGAGGCTCGTGGTGGGGCTCGCGTTGGCCGCGTGCGCGCCATCGTGCGTGACCTCTTCACCCACCACGAAGAGAAGCGCGACCGGCACGTTGCGCTCGCGCAACTGCTCGGCGGCGAGAATCATCGAGGCGGCAATCCCTTTCGCGTCGCATGAGCCACGCCCCCAGAGCGTGTTGCCGTCCACGCGCGGCGGGATGTACGGCGGCACCGTGTCGAGATGCGTCGAGAGCGTCACGAGCGGCGCGTGCACGCACGTGGCGAAGACATCGACGCGGCCGGGTGTGACGGGAATGCGCTTCACGCTCCAGCCGCGGCTCTCGAGTATGAGCGCGACGTGCGCCATGAGCTCGCCCTCCTGGCCGCTCGTCGAGTCGATCGTCATCAGTTCGGCGGTGAGCCGGAGCACATCGGTCGTCATCGTCTGCAAGCCTCCCGTGTCGCTCACAATGTAGGGCGTCGCGTGCTAGATTTCTCACTCTCTCCGACAGCTCAGGCACGCATGTCACTCGATTCGTTCGGCAGTCGCGCAACGCTCACAGTCGATGGACGCGCGTACACCATCTACCGACTCGACTCGCTGAACGGGATCGCGGGGTCGACGGTTGCAAAGCTGCCGGTGACGCTCAAGGTGCTGCTGGAGAATCTGCTTCGAAACGAGGACGACGCGTTCGTGAAGCGGGCCGACGTCGAGGCGATGGCCAAGTGGGACGTGACGGGGGGCATCGAGCGCGAGATAGCGTTCCGCACGAGCCGGGTGCTGCTGCAGGATTTCACCGGTGTCCCTGCCGTCGTCGATCTCGCGGCGATGCGCGACGCGATCGCGTCGCTCGGCGGCGATCCCGCCCTCATCAACCCGCTGCAGCCGGTCGATCTCGTGATCGATCACTCGGTGCAGGTCGACGAGTACGGAAGCGAGCGCGCCTTTCTCATCAATGCCGGCTACGAGTTCGATCGCAATCGCGAGCGCTACGCATTTTTGCGCTGGGGACAGACCGCGTTCCGGAATTTCCGTGTGGTGCCCCCCGACACGGGGATCGTGCACCAGATCAATCTCGAGTATCTCGGCCAGGTCGTGTTCACGGGCGGGAGGAACGGCGCGACGATGGCGTATCCGGACTCACTCGTCGGCACGGATTCGCACACGACGATGATCAACGGACTCGGCGTGATCGGCTGGGGGGTTGGCGGAATCGAGGCCGAGGCGGCGATGCTTGGGCAGCCGCTGTCGATGCTCATTCCGGAGGTCGTCGGCTTCCGGCTGCACGGCAAGCTTCCCGCGGGCGCGACGGCGACGGATCTCGTGCTCACCGTGACGCAGATCCTGCGCAAGAAAAAGGTCGTCGGGAAGTTCGTCGAGTTTTACGGCAGCGGACTTTCGAGTCTCTCGCTCGCCGATCGCGCGACGATCGCGAACATGGCGCCGGAGTACGGCGCTACGGTTGGATTTTTCCCCGTGGATGCAGAGACGCTCAAGTATCTGCGACTGAGCGGGCGCGACGAACATCAGGTACGGCTCGTCGAGGAGTATAGCAGGACGCAGGGGATGTTCAGGGACGACAGCACCCCCGATCCGCAGTTCACGGATTCGGTGTCGCTCGATCTTTCGACCGTGGAGCCGAGCATCGCCGGCCCGAAGCGTCCGCAGGATCGTGTGCCGCTGTCCACGTCGAAACAATCGTTCAACGAGGCGTGGTACGCGGAGATGGATCGCATCGGCACGCTCGCCGGCGTCATTGCGGTGGAGAAGGCGATGGCGGTGAGCGCGAGCACGCAGCTCTCGCCGGCGGCGGTCGCGACGGATCCGGCCGAGGTGATGGCGAAGAGCGGGAGCGCGAGCGTGACGTACAACGGGGAGCAGTTCGCGCTGCGTCACGGCGCCGTGGTGATCGCCGCGATCACGAGCTGCACGAACACATCGAATCCGAGCGTGATGCTCGGCGCGGGGCTGCTCGCGCAGAAAGCGGTGGCGCTCGGGCTCAAGTCGAAGCCATGGGTGAAGACGAGTCTCGCGCCGGGATCGAAGGTCGTCACGGATTACTACGCGAAGGCGGGGGTGATGCAGTCGCTCGAGGCGCTCGGCTTCTATCTCGCCGGGTATGGATGCACCACGTGCATAGGAAACTCGGGGCCGCTGCCGCAGCCGATCGTCGACGCCGTGGAAGCGGAGAAGCTGATCGTGTGCGCCGTGCTCTCGGGAAATCGGAATTTCGAGGGGCGCGTGAACCCGCACACGAGATTCAACTATCTCGCCTCGCCGCCGCTCGTCGTCGCGTACGCGCTCGCGGGGCGCATGGATATCGACTTCGCAACCGAACCGCTCGGCATCGGGACGAATGGCCCCGTGTTCCTGCGCGATGTGTGGCCGACGCCGAAGGAGGTGGAAGACACCGTGCTCTCGTCGATCACGAGCGCGATGTTCCACAAGCAGTACGGCAACGTGTTCGACGGCGATGCGCAGTGGCAGGCGCTCCCCTTCCCGACTGGGAGCCGCTACACGTGGTCGAAGGATTCGACGTACGTGGCGAACCCGCCGTTCTTCGATGGGATGACGGCCGAGATCAAGCCCGTCGCGCAGGTGCGCGGCGCGCGCGTGCTCGCGATGCTCGGCGACTCGATCACGACGGACCACATCTCACCAGCGGGGTCGATTCCGGCGGCGAGCCCCGCGGGGAAGTGGCTGATCGCGCACGGCGTGCCGACGACGGAGTTCAACTCGTACGGCGCGCGTCGCGGGCATCACGAGGTGATGATGCGCGGAACCTTCGCGAACATCAGGCTGCGCAACGAGCTGGCGCCGGGGACGGAAGGGGGCTGGACCGCGGTGGAGCCGGGTGCGAAGCCCGTCACGATTTTCGATGCGTCGATGGAATATCAGCATCAGGGGACGCAGCTGATCATCATCGCGGGGAAGGAATACGGCACGGGCTCGTCGCGCGATTGGGCAGCGAAGGGAACGCTGCTGCTGGGCGTGCGCGCGGTGATCGCGGAGTCGTTCGAGCGGATCCATCGCTCGAATCTCGTGGGGATGGGAATCGTGCCGCTGGAGTTCGCGGACGATGCGTCGCGGCAGTCGCTCGGTCTCACGGGCTTCGAGAGCTACGACCTCGAGGGTTTCGATGATACGACGAAGCCGCGAGCGCTGCTGACGGTGAAGGCAACGACGCGCGATGGCAGCGCGATGCGATTCGCGGTTCGCTCGCGCATCGATACGCCGGAAGAGGCGACGTACTACCGCAACGGCGGGATCCTGCAGTACGTGCTGCGGAGTCTGGTCAAGCGGAAATAGCTGCTCAGTACCCGCTTGGGAACGAGTGGCTTCCCGGCTCGTCGCGCCTGCTCATGTACGCGATTCCCATCGGCCCGGTCTCGTAGGTCACCATGAGGTCGACCTCGCCCTCGGCGATCGACCAATGCGATACACCGGCCGGAGTCGACGCCGAGTCGCCTGCCACCAGCAGCACCGAGTGTGTCCGATCGATCTTTTTTCCGAGGCCAACCCGCAGCGTGCCACTCGTGACCACCACGCTCTCACGCTGCGGATGCGTGTGCGGCGGCAGCACGTACTTATCCGGCATGCGGAATTCCACGGTGCAAGGTTCGGGCAGATAGGGATTGCCGCTCCCGAACGTGACGCGTGCGCCTTGTGGAAGAATCGTGGGCACGAGATAAAAGACGCCGTTTCCGGGGACGATCTCTTCCGCGTTGGGGGTCTTCTCCTGGGCTCGGGCGCGCGACCAGGAGCCCAGCAGCAACGCAATCACTGTGATCGCGGCGGCCCATCCGCTGCACCGTCTCATCGACCTCCTCTCTCAACATTCGCGTGACGCGCCATGGTGCCAGTGTATCGATCGCCGCGACGCGGTCCAATCACCCGAAAGGTGTATTTGCAGCGGCGACGTCGGGCGCGAGCAGAACAGGATTCGTCCCTTCTACGAAGCGCGCTGCATACTTTCCGGTTGACATTGATGTGCTGCGGCAAAGACATCGCTCACGAGGCGGAACCCGCCGCCACCTTCGACGCCGCCTCCCGCTCCATCACCTTCAACGCCTTACAGATATACACCGTCCGGTATACTGCCGTCCCCAGCGCCCCGAGCCCGATCAGCGTTACCGCAGCAAGCAGGATCGAGCCCGGAATCCAGCCAAGCGCCGTGGTCACCACTGAGTCGAGGAGCGACGCCACCGCCAGCACCACGAGCCGCTCGGCCCTCTGCATGATCCCGCCGCGACAGTCCACACCCACCGCCTCCCCCTTCGCCCTCGCGTACGACACCATCATCGAGCCACCGCTCGCGAGCACCGTCGCGGTCATCGCCCACCACGTCGGCTCGAAGTAGAGCGCGATCCCGATGAACACGAACATCTCCGCGAAGCGATCGAGCATCGAGTCCAGGAACTCGCCGTAGTTCGAACCGATCCCTCGTGCCCGCGCAATTCGGCCATCGAAGATGTCCGCAAGCCCGCCGAGCAGCGTGAGCCATCCGCCGAGGGCGAGCTCGTTGTTCGCGAAGGCGATTCCGGCGAACAGGCCGAACGCACCGCCGATATAGTTGAAGATGTCCGGCGACAGCTTCCACTCGACGAATTTGCGCTCCACGGGCCCGATGATCCACATCAGCCAGTCCCGCACCCACGTCCCCAGAATGATCGTCGTCGGCCGCCGCGCGACGTCGGCGTCGATCGCACGGCGGCGTGTCATTACCGCGTAGACCGGCATGGTCAGGATCGCGAGCGCCATGAGGCTCAATGCGACCCACGTTGTCGTGGACATTATTGATCGGGACGGCGTTGAGGACGGGAGCGGAGATACTGGATGGCTTTCGGCCAGAGAAAGATGAGCGGCCAACGACGTTCGCGCGCGGTCAGCTCGATCGCCACGCCGCTGCGCCGCGCGATCTTGCGCACTACGTAGTCCAGCCAGTCATCGTACAACACGACGTACTTCGCCCACCGCGCCGTCGCGCGCGCCTTGCTCGTGCGGAAGTACCACGCGCTCCGCATCGCGCGCAGCGCGCCAACGGGCTTCGCCATCCGGTAGACTTTCCCATCCGAAACGAGTATTCTTTCCCGTGCAAGTTGTTGAAGCAAAGCATCATAGACGCGCAGCACCACATCGCGCTGCGCACCGAAGAGGGCGTCAATTCTGCCCCCCTGCTCGGGGCGAATCTCTCCCGAAAAGGATCGCTCGAGAAGGGACCGAACGTACAGCTCCGCATCGAATGCTGGCGGCAACGATGCTGCTCCCCATGAGAATGAGCCGATGCGCGCGTCGATGATGGCGTTCGTCACCGCCGTTCGAGCCTTGGGATCGCGCGTCCAGGCCAGCTGCACGTATTGAAAGAGTCTTCCGCGCACGAAATGATCGCGTGCATGTTTCGAGCATTCGCGTTGCAGGTCCGCCAGCGACAGCACGGCGCACTTGGCGGCGAGCGGCGGCACCTCCGCGCCGTCGGTGACGGCGATGACGTTCGGTGGCAGAACGCGATTCAACGTGGCGGCCGTATTCGGCGCGTAGCTCGTGCCAGCCGTTCGTGAAAGCGACTCGTAGGCGTCGCGGTATCGATCGACGATGACGAAATAGTCGTACGCGCTCTCGCGCTTCGCATCGGAGTGCTGCGCGTGCGAGCCGTAGTGGATGATCGCGAGGGTGCCCGTTCCGAACGATCGGGCGAGCATACGTGCAAGTGTCACCGCAGAAGGGCTCGGCGCGTTGTCGAGGCCTGCCGCGAGCTCGGTGCGCAGCTCGAGCTCAGCCAACCGCGCGCACCTCGCGCTCGGCAGCGAGCGATGGCGATTGATGACGAATCTCCGCGAGCGTGGCGGCCATGCGGGCCTCGAGCTCATCGATGAAGGAGTCGATGTTCTCCCTCGCCGGCGGAGGAAAGGGGCCGCGAATTACGACGTCGACCCTGCTGTTCGCGAACGAGTGCACGGTTTCCTTGATCGTTCGTGCGTGCCAGAGTCCGTCCGAGACCACGTAGTAGACAGGACGCTGCGCTCGGGAGAGCAGAAGCTTGAGCCCGCTGCGCATGAAGGGCTGGATATTGCCGTCGGTGGTTCGGTGCCCTTCGGGGTAGATGATGAGCGTGGTTTCGCCGTTCGCGAGATCTTTCGCAGCCCCGAGCAGCGCAGCGACCTCAGCTTTGGACGCTCGTGCCTGTTGCGTCACCATGGGGAAGCGGCCGAGTTTTGTCAGGGAGGATATGCCAGGGATACCATGGCCGTATCTTTCACGCGTCGGAATGACCGCCTGCGGGCCTTCCGCCGCCTTGACCGAGATGGTGATGTCGAGCAGCGACTGGTGGTTCATCACCAGCAAACAGCTTTCCGTCGGTGCACTACCGTACCACCTCACGCGAACGCCGCCGAAAACGCGGGAGATCCAGAGCGATCCTGTTGCGAGAAAGCGAAGCCAGCGGCGCACTATGGCCCGGCGTTTCACCGGGAAGAGCCACACGGCGGGCCAGATTACCAGGCGCTGTCCGAGATCGAATAGAGTCAGCGTAAAGATCGAATATGCGACGAAAAAAATGCCGCTCCGCAGCGTACGCGCGAGTCCGTTTCGAGCTCCGCTCCGAGCGCGAGAGGTGGACGGCGATGAGCTGTCGGCATTCATGTGGAGGTCACCAATGGCAACACGAGTCGAAGCGCGGACGAGCATGAATCCACTGGACTACGATTACAGCAGTTTTTTCTACTCGTCGAGCGACGACCCGTTTTCGATTCTCGAGCCTTACAACGAGTGGTTCAATCAGGCGGTGCCGGAAGGCTACTACCTGTTTGCGCAGGCGATGTCGACGCCGCCCAGCGGCACGGTC
>JBBSEY010000039.1:0-18369 GCA_038239265.1 Gemmatimonadales bacterium
TAATAGACAACCGGCCGCGTAGAATGCCCTCCTATCCCGAATACCGCCCGCGCCGCCTCCGTCGCACCGCGCCGCTTCGCAAGCTGATTCAGGAGACACATCTCGCCTCGTCGCAGCTCGTTCTCCCGTTGTTGGTTCGCTCGGGCTCGGGGGTGCGCAAGGCCGTGGGCTCGATGCCGGGGGTCTTCCAGCTCTCCGTCGACGAGATGCTTCGCGAGGCAGACGAGGCATCGGAGGAAGGCGTCGGTGGTGTCATCCTCTTCGGGCTTCCGGACACCAAGGATGCCACGGGCTCGTCGGCGTGGGATGACGAGGGCCCGGTGCCGAGCGCGGTGCGCGCGCTGAAGCAGAAATTTCCGCAGCTCGTCGTGATCACGGACGTCTGCATGTGCGAGTACACCGATCACGGTCACTGCGGCATTCTGCGCGACGGGACGGTCGACAACGACGCGACGCTCGAGCTGCTCGCGCGCGCATCGCTCGCCTATGCGGCCGCGGGCGCGGACATCGTCGCGCCGAGCGACATGATGGATGGACGCGTGGGCGCGATCCGCCGTGCGCTGGACGATCAGGGGCACACGAGCACCGCGATCCTCGCCTACGCCGCGAAATACGCGTCGGCATTCTACGGCCCGTTTCGCGAGGCGGCCGAGTCGACGCCGCAGTCCGGCGATCGACGCGGCTATCAGATGGATGCCGCGAATTCGAACGAGGCGATGCGCGAGGTGTGGCTCGACATCGAGGAAGGCGCCGATGCAGTGATGGTGAAGCCGGCGGGGCCGTATCTCGACATCGTCGCTCGCGTGAAGGAGGAGACGGGCTACCCCGTCGCCGCCTATCAGGTGAGTGGCGAGTACGCTATGCTTCTTGCGGCAGCCGAGCGTGGCTGGATCGATCGCGAGCGTGCGATGCTCGAGTCGCTCGTGGGCATTCGGCGCGCTGGCGCGGACTTTATTCTCACTTACTTCGCGACCGAAGCGGCCCGACTCCTGTCATGAAATTCCGCACCTTTCCCGGCACCGGTGTCTCCGTAAGCGAAGTCGGCTTCGGACTCTGGACGCTCTCCACCGGCTGGTGGGGGGACGTCACCGACGAGCAGGCGATCGACATGATGCGCCGCTCGCTCGACGACCACGGCGTGACCTTCTTCGATGCTGCCGACGCCTACGGCAACGGTCGCAGCGAGCATCAGCTCGCCGCTGCCTTCAAGGGCCGCCGCGATGAGGTCATCTACGGCACGAAGATGGGCTACGACATTTACGACGAAGAGGCGCTGAAGGCGCGTCGCGGACAGAGCGAGCTCCCGCAGCGCTTCGAGCCGAAGTTCATGCGCCACGCCGTCGAGATGTGTCTCAAGCGCCTCGAGACGGACTACATCGATGTGCTCCAGCTTCACAACATCAAGATGGAGCACGTGCGCGACCCGCAGGTGTGGGAGACGATGCGGGAGCTCGTGCGCGAAGGAAAGGTTCGCGCCTGGGGCGCGGCGTTCGGCCCTGCGATCGGCTGGCTCTACGAAGCCGTCGAGCTCGTGGAGCGCGAGCCGGACATCAATACGATCCAGATGATCTGGAATATCCTCGAGCAGCATCCCGGCACCGCGATGCTCGACGCCGCACGTGCGCACGCGCCCGACTGCGTCTTCAACGTGCGAGTCACGCACGCGTCGGGGATGCTCGAAGGGAAGTACACCGAAGACACCGTGTTCGCCGAGAACGATCATCGCAGGCATCGCCCGCGCTCGTGGCTCATCAACGGCGTGCAGAAGGTGCGCACCCTCGACTTTCTCACCAGGCGCATGACGCTCGGACAGGCTGCGCTCAGGTGGCTGCTCGCCGATCCGCTCGTCGTGTCGACGCTCCCCAACATCTACGACAGCGAACAGCTCGCGGAGTTCGCTGCGGCGAGCGATCTCGACGATCTCACGAGCGAGGAGCTCTCGCGCATCGCGGAGCTCAACACCACGAACTTCGGCATCGCCGGCGAGACGCACAGCTACAAGGGAACAATGACGCGCGACGACGCGCCGCGGGCGGCAGGGGCAGCGCGTTGATCCATCCGTGGCACGGTCTCCCCGCAGGGTCGCATCCGCCGGAGAAGGTCACCGCCGTAGTCGAGATTCCGAGCGGAAGCCGCAACAAGTACGAGCTCGACAAGGAGTCCGGACTCTTTCGCCTCGATCGCGTGCTCTACTCGGCCGTTCACTATCCCGCCGACTACGGCTTCATCCCGCGCACGCTCGCCGAGGATCACGATCCGGCGGACATCCTCGTGCTGCTGAACGAGCCGACCTTTCCAGGATGCCAGATCGATGCGCGCCCGATCGGCGTGCTCCGCATGAAGGATCGCGGCGAGCCCGACGACAAGATTCTCGCGGTGCCGAGCAACGATCCGTTCTACGAGGAATACTTCGACATCGCGGACATTCCGCAGCACTATCTCCGCGAGGTCGAGCACTTCTTCCACATCTACAAGGATCTGGAAGGGAAGCGCGTGCAGACCATCGGGTGGGAGCAGGCGCCGTCCGCGATGCAGATCATTCGCGATTCCATGGAGCGGTACAACGACAAGTACGTGGTGCAGGGCGGACCGTGAAGCGGATGACTGCCTTCGGTCCGGATCGGCGATAACGCGCGCGTGAAATGACTGCGCGGCGCCAGCGGGGCCACATCATCCACAGCCGGCTCGCCGCGCTCGTGAGCGCGGACCCCGCGGCGCGAAAGCGGCTCCGCGGGCTGCGGAGGGCGCTCGCCGGGGCGCCGCGCTGCACCTTCCTCGTGCAGAACGACCCCGACCCCGACGCGATCGCCTCAGCCCTTGCCCTGCGCCGCACCCTCGGCTTTTCGGCCGCGCGCTCGCCGATCGTCACGGCGGGGCAGATCACGCGCCCCGAAAATCAGCGGCTCATCGCCGAGCTCAATGAGCGCGTGCGGCACGTCCCCATCGAGCGCCTGCCGTTGCTCGCGCCGCTCATTCTCGTCGACGTGCAGCCGCCGTACTTCGGCGGCGCGCTGCCGAGCGTGGCCGCGGTAATTGATCATCATCCAACGACGGGCCCCTATCGCGCGCGCTTCCGCGACGTGCGCACGAACTACGGTGCGAGCGCGACGATGGCCGCCGAGTATCTGCTGGCTGCCGACGCGGATGCCGTCACGACCCGGCTCGCCACCGCGCTTCTCTACGGCATCGTCACCGACACGAAATCGCTCTCGCGCGCCGCGAGCGACGAAGACCTCCAGATGTTCGCGCTCCTCTTTGCGCGCGCCGATCATGTCGCGCTCAGGCGCATCCAGCATCCCTCGTACCGGCCACTCGCGCTGAAGCGCTTCGGTGTCGCGCTCGAGCATGCGCGCGTGCGACACGGGCTCGCCTACGTGCATCTGGGGTCGCTCCCCGCGGACCAGGAGCACATCGTGGCGCAGCTCGCCGAGTTCTGCCTCGGGATGGCAGGCGCGGAAATCTCGGCGGTGTCGGGGGTGTTCGGGGGCAGGTTCGCCATGAGTCTGCGCTCCCTCTCGCCGAATGCGAAGCTCGGTGAGCGAATCCAGAAGCGCTTCGGCGCATTCGGAAGCGCAGGAGGGCATCCGATGATGGCGAAGACCGTCGTCCCGCTCGCTGCGTGGCGCAAGGAGCACGCCTTCGCCAATCAGGACGCGCTCGGCCGCAGCATCCGCCGAGAGCTCGTCAAGGCGCTCGCCGCGACGAAATGACCGCCGGCGCTCCCGCTGTGCGACCGCTCGAGATCACGGCGCCCAGGCGCGTCGAGGCGGATGCTGCGCCGAACGTCCGCCAGAATCTCGCGCTCGATGAAGTTCGCCAACGGCACAAGCGCATCGTCATCTGTGCCGATGGAACGTGGAACAGCACGGACGCCACGGCCGCCGTCGGAAGCTCGGCCACGACCAACGTGTGGCTCACCTACCAGCTCGTGAAGCCGATGGCGAGCGATGGCACGCCGCAGCTCGCGTACTATCATCCCGGTGTGGGCACCGGCGGCTTCGTCGATCGCGTGTGGGGTGGGCTCAGCGGACACGGCCTCGATCGCCACATCAAGGAGTGCTATCGCTTCCTCGTCGACACCTATCACCCCGGCGACTACGTCTACCTGTTCGGCTTCAGTCGCGGCGCATACACGGTGCGGAGCCTCGCCGGCTTCATCCGAAATTGCGGGATCATCGACAACGAAAAGCTCGAGGAGAGGGAGACTGTCGACGCGGCTGTCGACGAGGCGTTCGTTCTCTATCGGAAGCGCGGCGATAAGAGTGCGCCGAGCGCGCAGGAGTCCGTCGATTTTCGCGTGAAGCATTCGCATCCGGATTTCCGCATCACGTGCATCGGCGTGTGGGACACCGTCGGCTCGCTCGGGATTCCTGTGGGGCTGCTCGGGCGGCTCACCTCGCACATGCGCTTCGGCTTCCACGACGTGACGCTCTCGAGCTGGGTCGACTGCGCCTTCCATTCGGTGGCCGTCGACGAGCGTCGCCGGCCATTCGTGCCGACGCTCTGGCTGCAACAGCCCGATGCGAAGCAGCAGGGGCAGCGCATCGAGCAGCGCTGGTTCACCGGCGTGCATTCGGATGTGGGCGGCGGCTATCCGTGGAAGGAGCGCGGTCTCGCGACGCTCACCCTTCGCTGGATGATCGACTGCGTGACGTCGCGATGCCGGCTGGAGCTCGACCCCGCGGCGCTCGGGACGGCGCCGCCGAGCGCGTCGGTGCTGCACGATTCGCTCTCGCTCTGGTATCGCGCGTGGAAACCGGCGAATCGCACGATCGATGGCGGGCTCGGGCACTTCGGCGCGCGGGACGAGAGCCGGATCACGAACGAGACCATCGACGAGTCCATCGGCCGGTGGCGCGCGAAGTACGCGACTGCGCCGATGCCGCTGACGAAGATTCCATACACTCCGGACAATGTCCTGGAGTACGAGGAGCGGATCGAAGAGCAGGCGAACACGCCGCCGGTGCAGCCGCCGGACTATCCGTCGGATCTGAAGTAGACCGTATGCTTGACTAATCAATAAATGTTGATATAGTACGATCATGGCGACTGCAACGATCGATTTGGAGCTGGCACGCACGGCCGCGCTCTTCCATGCACTGTCCGACGAGACGCGTCTCGAGATCATGGAGATGCTGCGGGGCGGCGAGCGTTGCGTCTGCGAGCTCACCGACGAGCTGAAGGCGGCCCAGTCGCGCCTGTCCTTCCATCTGCGAGTGCTGAAGGAGGCGGGGCTCGTTTCGGATCGGAAGGAAGGGCGGTGGTCGTATTACGCGATCGTCCCCGAGGCGCTCGCCGAGCTGCATGATGTGAGCATCGCACTCCAGCCTGCTGCGCGCCGGCGCGAGCTCAGGAAGATCGGGCGCTGCTGTTAGCGCATACATGGTAAATCGTCGAACGCTCGTCTGCAATACATCAACATTCGCTGATTGAGGGAGGCGACATGTCGGATTCCCCACAGCTCACACAGGTCGTTCGAGAGAAGTACGGTGACGCCGCACGACGCGTCCTCGCGGTGGACGCACTTCCACTCGCGGCCGATGCCTCGTGCTGCACCCCGCGGGCAGGCTCGATCAACTCGTGCTGCGGCGGCGCCGCTTTCGACGGACAGACCGATCCGATCACGGCGAATCTCTACGTGAACGGCGAGATCGATGAGCTTCCCGAGGCGGCGGTGCTGGCATCGCTCGGCTGCGGCAACCCCGCCGCGCTCGCCGAGCTCGCGGCGGGAGAGGTCGTGCTCGACCTCGGCTCCGGCGGCGGGATCGATGTACTCCTCTCGGCGCGCCGCGTCGGCCCCACCGGGAAGGCCTACGGCCTCGACATGACCGACTCGATGCTCGAGCTGGCACGCCGCAATCAGGCGGAATCCGGCGTCGAGAACGTGGAATTTCTCAAGGGGGAGATCGAGCGCATTCCGCTCCCCGACAACTCGGTGGACGTGATCATCTCCAACTGCGTGATCAATCTTTCAGGCGACAAGCGGAGTGTGCTGGCCGAGGCGTACCGAGTGCTCAAGCCGGGGGGACGATTCGCGGTGAGCGACGTAGTCGTGCGGGGGGAGGTGCCGCAAGCCGTGCGCGAGAGCATGGAGCTCTGGGTCGGCTGCATCGCAGGGGCGCTCGAGGAGTCGGAGTTCAAGCGGATGCTCGAGGATGCCGGATTCGAGAATCCCACCTTCGAGCCGACGCGCTTCTACAGCGCGAAGGATGCCTCGGCATTTCTCGCGCAGTCTGGGCTGAATGTCGACGAGGTCGCGCACGAGATCGATGGAAAATTTCTGAGCGCCTTCGTGCGGGCGGAGAAGCCGTGCTGCGAAAGCGGCCGCCGCGCGTGATCGCTGTGTAGCCATGCGAATGACAATTGGAGAGGTGGAGCCATGACTATAGCCATCAAAACTCCCGAGGCCACGCTGCGCCCCGCGGGCGACGCAGATCTTCCAGCGGTCGAGGAGCTTCTCCGCTCGAGCGGGTTGCCGGTGGTCGGAGTCGCCGGCGCGCTGTGCAACTTCATCGTCGCGGAGAGCGGCGGGCGCGTGGTCGGAGCGGTAGGGCTAGAAGTGTGTTGCGATCATGCACTCCTGCGCTCGACCGCCGTCGCGCCGGAGTGGCGGGATCGTGGCCTGGGGCGCCGGCTGGTCGAGCGGATCGTCGCGGAGGCCGAGGCGCGAGATCTTCGCGCACTCTACCTCCTGACGACCACAGCGGAACACTACTTCCCGAGCTTCGGCTTCGTGAAAACCACGCGCGATGCCGTGCCCCTTCCGGTACGCGAGACGGCCGAGTTCAGGGGCGCGTGTCCGGCGTCCGCGACGGTGATGTGCCTCGAGCTTCCGGACGCACATCCGCGTACGAAGCGATGAAGTACGCCCTGATCTCCGACATCCACGCGAATCTTCCCGCGCTCGACGCCGTGCTCGCGGACATCGCAACACGCCCCGACATCAAAGCCACGTACCACCTCGGGGACCTCGTCGGCTACGCTCCGTGGCCCAATGAGACGGTCAGGCGACTTCTCGATGCGAAGATTCCCGGCGTCGGCGGCAATTACGATTCCACCGTCGGGCTCGACTACAAGCACTGCGGCTGCAAGTACGAAGATCCGAAACAGGCCGAGCACGCGCACCTCTCCTTCGAGTGGACGAGGCAGCAGGTGGATGCGGACGTGAAGCGCGTGCTCGCCGCGCTTCCATTCCGCATCGATCTCCGCCCCCTCGGAGGTCACATGTCCGGACCCACCGTGATCCTCGTGCACGGCGCGCCCACGCGCAACACGCTCTACCTCACCGAGGATCGCCCGGACGCGTTCCTCAGCCGAATGGCGGAGATCGCCGGCGCGAGGCCGGGCGACGTGCTCTGCTTCGGCCACACACACCTGCCGTGGCACCGCACCGTCGAGGGAATTTACTTTCTGAACACGGGAAGCGTCGGACGGCCAAAGGATGGCGATTGGCGCGCCGGCTATGTGCTGCTCGAGGTCGACACGGCGGACGTGCGGATCGAGTTCATCCGTGTCGAATACGATCTCGACACTGCCGTGCAGGCGATCCGTGCGAGCGATCTCCCGAACGACTTCGCCGACTACCTCGCGGCGGGCGGGAAGCTGGCGCCCGCCGCGAGCGATGCGGATGGGGAGGCGGGCTGATGTCGGGGACCGTCGCAGCGCATTCGCAACTGCCCGTGTGCGCACCCGCAGAGCGGAAGAAACTCTCTTTTCTCGATCGCTTTCTCACGCTCTGGATCTTCGTCGCGATGGCTGTGGGCGTGGTCCTCGGGCACTTCGTGGAGTCGTCCGACGCGTTCGTGAATCGCTTTCAGAGCGGAACGACGAACATCCCGATCGCGATCGGCTTGATCATCATGATGTATCCGCCGCTCGCCAAGGTCCGTTACGAGAAGCTCGGCGAAGTGTTCCGCAACAAGCGCGTGCTCGGGCTGTCGCTCGTGCAGAACTGGATCATCGGTCCCGTGCTGATGTTTGTGCTCGCGGTCGTCTTCCTCCGCGGCGAGCCGTCCTACATGCGAGGGCTCATCCTCATCGGCATCGCGCGCTGCATCGCGATGGTGCTCGTGTGGAACGAGCTGGCCGAGGGAGATTCGGACTACGTGGCGGGGCTCGTGGCGCTCAACAGCGTGTTCCAGGTGGTGTTCTACAGCCTCTACGCGTGGATCTTTCTCACGGTGCTGCCACGGTGGCTCGGTCTCGAGGGGAGCGTCGTGCCGATCGGCGTCGCGGAGATCGCGAAGAGCGTCGGCCTCTACCTCGGCGTGCCCTTTCTCGCCGGCTTCCTCACCCGCTTCGTTCTGATTCGAAGCCGGGGCGAGGAATGGTACCGCACGCGCTTCAGCCCCCGCATCAGCCCTCTCACGCTGATCGCGCTGTTGTTCACGATCCTCGTAATGTTCTCACTGAAAGGCGACCTCATTCTGCGCCTCCCGCTCGATGTCGTGAAGATTGCCGTGCCCCTCGTCATCTATTTCCTGATCATGTTCCTGGTCAGCTTCTGGATGGGGAAGAAGCTCGGCGCGAACTACGCGCAGAGTGCGACGCTCTCATTCACCGCGGCGGGTAACAACTTCGAGCTGGCGATTGCGGTGGCGGTTGCCGTGTTCGGCCTCAACTCGGGGGAGGCCTTCGTTGGTGTGGTGGGCCCGCTGATCGAGGTGCCGGCGCTGATCGCGCTCGTGAACGTCGCGTTCTGGATGCGGGGCAGATACTTCGGCGATGAGGCGCTGGCGCGCTAGCAACTGCCCGCGACACCAGCTACTGCGGAGCGACCTCGTGAAAGGTCAGCGTCGTCTCGTGCTGCTGCGTGCTCCGCAGCGTCCAGAGCTCGTCGAACACGAGCAGCGACGATCCCTTCGCATCGTAAAGCCGCATGCGCCCGCCGCCACGCGATGCGCGCTCGATGGCCGACTCGGGCCCGGTCACCCACCTCGGGTAGCGATAGGCGAGCTTCTCGATCCGGCATGGTGCGCCGTACTCGTGCTCGAGCCGGAAGAGCATCACGTCGAACTGGAGCATGCCGACCGCGCCGATCACCGGATTCGGTCCGCCGTCGGGCTCGGTGAAGAACACCTGAGCGGCGCCCTCCTCGGTCAGCTGACGGAGCCCCGCGTCGAGCTGCTTCCGGCGCATCGGGTCCGTCCCGATGATGCGCGCGAAGTGCTCAGGCGCAAATCGCGGAATGCCGCGATACTCGACGTCGCCATTGGGCGAGAGCGTGTCCCCGATACGCAGCGTCCCCTTGTCGACGACGCCGATCACGTCGCCTGGCCACGCCTCCTCCACCGCGCTCCGCTCGCGCGCCAGGAACTGCTGCGGCGCCGGGAGCCGCACGATCTTCCCCGTGCGCCCGAGCTTCACCTGCATCCCCGCCTCGAAGCGCCCCGAGCACACACGCACGAAGGCGATGCGGTCACGATGCCGCGGATCCATGTTCGCCTGGATCTTGAATACGAAGCCCGAGAACTCCGGATTCGTGGGCTCGACGATCCCCCTGGTCGACTCGTGCGGCGACGGCGCGGGCGCGAGATCGAGGAACTCCTCGAGGAACGGCTCGACACCGAAATTCGTGAGCGCGCTCCCGAAGAACACCGGCGACAGCTCCCCCGTGAGCAGCGCTGCGTGATCGAACTCGTGCCCCGCCGCATCGAGCAGCCCGATCTCCTGCACGAGCCTGTGATGCGCATCTTCGCCGAGCATCGCGATCAGCGCGGGATCGTCGAGGGAAGAGCTCTGCGCCTCGGTCATCTTCGCGCCGTGATCGAGCCCGCGCTCGAACATCTCGACGCGCTTGCGCCGGCGGTCATACACGCCGGCGAAGATGGAATCGCGATAGATGGGCCACGTCACCGGATAGCAGCCGATGCCGAGATCGGCCTCGACATCGCTGATGAGCTTGAGCGGATCCTCGCCGGAGCGATCGCACTTGTTGACGAAGGTGAAGATAGGCATCCGCCGCCGCTTGCACACCGCGAACAGCTGCCGGGTGCGATCCTCGACGCCGCGACGATTGTCGAGGAGCATCACCGCGCTGTCGGCCGCCATCAGCGTGCGATACGTGTCCTCGGAAAAGTCCTCGTGCCCCGGCGTGTCGAGGAGATTGATGCGGAAGCCTTCGTAGTCGAACTGCAGCACGCTCGACGTGACCGAGATTCCACGCTGCCGCTCGAGCTCCATCCAGTCACTCGTCGCATGCCGCTCCGCGCGCCGCGACTTGACGGAACCCGCGAGGTGGATCGCGCCGCCGTAGAGGAGGAGCTTCTCGGTGAGGGTCGTCTTCCCGGCGTCGGGGTGCGAGATGATCGCGAAGGTGCGACGGCGCTCGGTCTCGCGCGCGAGGAGGGCGTCTTCCTTCGTGGCGAGGGGGGCGGAGTCGGGAAGGTCGGTGGTGGGCATCTACCCGCAATTTACCCTTTGTGACGTGCCATGCTTGCTTCGTTCGTCACTCGCCCGCAGGCGGTTGCCACAACTCCACCTTGTTTCCTTCCGGATCGATCACCCAGCCGAACTTCCCGTACTCGGACTCGTCGATCTTCTCGAGAACGTTGCACCCTTCCTCGCGTAGCGCTTTGACGAGACCGAGGAGATCGTCCACGCGATAGTTGACCATGAAGGTCGCGGCGCTGGGGGCGTAGTGGTCACTCTCCGCCGAGTCGATCGACCACGCCGTTGTTCCGGCAACCGGCTTCCCATCACCGTCCGCCCAGGTGAAGGCCGCCCCACCCCATGGCTGGACATCGATTCCAAGGTGCCGCTTGTACCAGGCCTGCAGTGCCTTCGCGTCTTTCGCCTTGAAGAAGATGCCCCCAACACCTGTCACTCGCTTCACGGAACCTCCGAGGTCGGATGCGCTGCGGCCCAATGGCCAGCGTTCAGCCGCAGGCGAGTCAACTAAGAACGCAGGCGAAGCAAGCGCAATCCTTGGCGCCAGCGGCTCAGTTGTTCCTGCGAAACACCAGTGCCGCGTTGATTCCACCAAATCCGAAGCTGTTCGACAACACCACTTCCGGACACGAATCGATTCCGTCGCGCCTGATGTAGTCGAGGTCGCACGCCTCATCCGCGTTCGCGAGATTCACCGTCGGCGGCAGCCAGTCGTTCGTCATCGCGAGCGCGCAGATTCCCGCCTCGATCGCGCCGCTCGCCCCCAATGCGTGGCCGTAGTAGCCCTTGGTGCCGCTCACCGGAATCGAGTACGCGCGCTCGCCGAACACCTGCTTGATCGCCAGCGTCTCCGTACTGTCGTTGAGCGGCGTCGAGCTGCCGTGCGCATTCACGTATCCCACCTCGCCCGGCGTCACGCCGGCGTCGTCGAGCGCCCGGCGCATGGAGCGCGCGGCCTGCGTGCCGTCGGGGCGCGGCGCCGTCATGTGGTACGCGTCGTTCGACATCCCGAAGCCCGCGATTTCCCCGTAGATCTTCGCGCCGCGTGCGATTGCGCGCGACCGCTCCTCGAGCACGAGCACACTCGCGCCTTCGCCCATCACGAAGCCGTCGCGATCCTTGTCGAACGGGCGCGAGGCCGTGCACGGGTCATCGTTGCGCGTCGACATCGCCCGGATCAGCGCGAACGCGCCGTAGCACAGCGGATACAGCGGCGCCTCGGCGCCCCCGCCCAGCATCACGTCGGCGTAGCCGTCGCGGATCTGGCGGAACGCTTCGCCGATCGCAATGGTCCCCGACGCGCAACTCATTGCATTCGTCGAGTTCGGCCCCATCACGCCGAATTCGATTGCGATGTTGCAGCTCGACGCGCCGCCGAAGACCATCAGCGCGAGCGCGGGGTCGACGTCCTTCACACTTCCCGTGTAGAAGGCGCTGCACTGCTCCTCCGCATAGCCGACACCGCCGAGGGCAGTGCCCATCATCGCCCCGATGCGCTCGCGATCCTCGGCCGCGAGATCGATTTCGGAATCCTCGAGGGCGAGCCGCGCGGCGGCCACGGAAAACTGGCCGAAGCGATCGAGACGCTTCGTGCGCTTCCGCTCGAGGAAGTCACTGGGATCGAAGTCGTCGACTTGCGCCGCGAGCCTGCTGCGAAAGAGCGACGAGTCAAAGCGCGTGATCTCGCGCACCTTCGATCGCTGCGCGCGCAGTCCATCCCAGAGTCCACCGGCCGTAATTCCGATGGGCGTGAGGGCGCCCAAACCCGTGATCACGACGCGACGTTTATCAGTCATACAGCTATCCTCTCGAAATGCCCGGACCACGTTCCGCGACGGCTCCGAGGCCAGCAAGCGTGCGCGACGCGATACCGTGAACGAATACAGGCCCGATGACCGCCTTTGCGGCGACGACGCCGACGAGCGGCCATTGTGGACCATTCCATAAATGCACGATGCGTACGCGCGTGGCGTCGCCCTCCCGTGCAAAGCTCCATTCGACGTCCATACCCTTCGTGATACCCGCTACGTGGCGAAAGCGCAGGTTCGGCTCGCTCTCGCTCACCGACATCTCCGACTTCCACCATGTGGGCCAGCGAGCCGATCCGAACGGTCGCCACGCCGCCATCTCGACGACCCCCCCGCCGTCGCTCGCCCGGCTCTCGAATCGCACCCAGCGATAGTGTGGCAGGAGCTCGGGCCACCGGTCCACTTCGCGCGCGAACTCGAAGATGCGGCGGAGCGGCGCACGCACGAGCAGCTCGTCAACGGTCCGCATTCGGCTGCCGGCGGGCATGGCCCCGAGGTCGAAGGGCGCAACGGAGGGGCGAGCGGTGGTCGTCATGCGGCGAGCGCTCCCGGAATCCACGACGCGGTGGTGCGAAAGCCGATGCGCCGGCGGGCCGTGGGCGTCTGGCGCGTGGCTCGCTCGACTAGCTGGCGGAGCTCATCGGGGGTGAAGCCGCGCAGCACAGAGACGACGCCGTCGTGGCGGCTCACCGGATGAAAGCCGAGCGGATACGAGGCGAGCCAGATCCCTGCGGCGGCGAGCCAGCTGCGTCGCAGGTCGCTCACGATGACACGCTCGCGCGCGACGCGATCGAGCTCGCGCAGCACGGAGACTGCCTCGGCGGCCTCGAAGTGGTGGAGCGTTTGCGAGCAGATGACGATGTCGACGCTTTTCGAGGCGATCGGCAGCGCGAGCGCGTCGGCGCAGATCGGCACGAGTCCGCTCGCGCGCGCATCGCGCAGGAGCGAGGGGCTGATGTCGACGCCGAATGCGGTGATCGTGCGCCCGCGGGCGCTCCATCGCCGCATGGCGCGCGCGGGAATGTCGCCGATTCCGGTGCCGACATCGAGCAGCGAGAGCACGGGTGACGAGCTGGCATCGAGCGCCGACTCGAGCTCGGCCTGCACCGCGTGCGAGCCGCCAAAGATCGTATTCGATCGGGCGACGTCGGCGAGCGAGCGCGAGCGCAGCCGGTCGTCGACGAGCGGATCATCCAGGATCTCGTAGCCTCGCCGCCGCGGCGGAGTCAGCAGTGAGCTCATTGCGGCATCAGCGCCCCAGCGCGGCGTAACCGCTCCGATAGTAGAGTAGCGGACTTCCCTCGTTCGTCGCCGACGCGATGACCGTACCGATGACGATCGTATGGTCGCCCGCCGCGTGGCGGCTCTGCACCTCACACTCGATGACGGCGAGACAGTCATCGAGAATGGGCGCACCGGTGGTGCCTCGCGCAAATCCGACGCCATCGAACCGGTCGGGATGCTCCTCGGCGAATCGGCGCGCGAGCTCCTCCTGTTTCGAGTTCAGGATGTTGACCGCGAATGGCGACGCGGTATTCCCGGTGGCCAGCACCGCGTGCAGCGAGGCGCTCTTCTCGATGCAGACGAGCACCATCGGCGGCTCGAGGCTGAGCGAACAGAACGCGCTCGCGGTCATGCCGTGGTCGTACTGCTGTACGTCGCGCACGGTGACGACGGTCACGCCACTGGCGAAGCGGCCGAGCACGCTGCGAAACGTTGCTGGATCGATCATGGAGAGGGGCATGACTACGGCGCGAGTGGGAACGGTGAGTTTCTGGATCTGAGCCCGTTGCCGAAGATCAGCTTCGCCAGATAGCCCGGGCGGAGCACTTCGCGCGCGGGAACGAAGTCCCCGGCGACGCCCACGAACAGGTCCGCCATCGCCGGGGTGGCCTCCAGCGTGGAGGCGGCACGGTCGAGAAGCGCAGGTGCGCCTACCGCGAGCGCGACGAGTCGCTCGATAGCCCACTTGCCGCGAAACGCACGTCGCCGTGCCCTGTCGTACTCGCGAAGGGCCTCGTCCGCCGCGCGCGGCCGCTCGGCCGCCAGCGACTCGAGCGCGTAGGGAGCGAGCAGCTCGCCCCCTCGAAGCGCTGAGTAAATCCCCTCTCCGGTGAACGGGTCGAAGAAGTCGGCCGCGTCACCGACGAGGGCAACGCCACGGTCCCAGGCGCGCGTCGCATGTGAGGCGAACGGGCCAGTCACGCGCACGGTGGTCGCACGCACGGCGCCCGCCATGCGAGGGGCGAGATGGGGGCGCTCCGCAATCCACCGCTCGAGAAAGGCCGCCGGATTCCCCGCGACGTTGTCGCGCACGCTCGCACGCGGGACCACCACGGCGACGTTCGTGAGCCCGTGCCCCACGTCCGCGAGCCCAACGTACCCCTCGCGCTCGACGTGCATCTCTCCGAAATCCGTGATCCCTTCCACATTGCGATAATGCCCGATGAACGCCAGACGCCGGGGGCCGATCGTGTGTCGGGCGACGCCGATCCGGCGCGCGATGATGGAGCGGAGCCCGTCGGCGCCAATCACGAGGCGCGCGCGGATCTCGCGCTCGCCCCCGCCATCCACGGCGGCGCCGCGCACGCGTACGCCGCACACTGCTCCGCGAGGATCTCTTAGTACTGAGATAACCTGCTCCCCCTCTCTCACCTCGGCCCCAGCCGCCCGCGCGCGGTCGAGCAGGATCGAGTCGAGCACCGGACGCCTGAGCGCGAGCCCCTTGTCGCGGAACGCTCTAAAGCCGTGGGCGGCCGCAAATTCGCCCCGAATGCGGGCGCCGCTCGGCGCGCGGATCACCATCCCCGCGAGATGTGCCGCGCCGGCGGCCTCGCACGCCTCGAGCGCGCCCATCGCGCTTAGGATCCGAGACGCCTCAGGACTGAGATATTCGGCGCACGGCTTCTCGCGCGGAAATCGTGCGCGGTCGAGCACCACCACGTGTGCGCCCTCGCGCGCGAGATGCCACGCGGTCGAGCTGCCGGCGGGGCCGGCGCCGACCACGAGCACATCGATCTCGCGCGCGCGCACGCGCTTGCTCACGAGAAGGAGCGGCTGAGCCGCTGGAAGATTCCCATGTAGCGCCAGTGCGGACGCGGGAGCCGGAGCGCCGAGGCGAGGCGCGTGAGATGCGGAAGAAGCGACGAGCGCGAGTCGGCGGAGAACATGAATCGTGGGTAGAGGGCGGCGAAGGCGCGCAGCCGGAGCAGCGTCGCATCCATGTCGAGCGCCTGCGAGAAGTAAAACTTCGGCACGAGCAGGGGGTCGCCGCGTGGCACCACACCTTCGTCCATCGCAATCGTGTGCAATGTCGTCCCCGGGTACACGCGAAGCCCGACCGTCAGATAGACGGCATCGCCGCGGTCGAGGCGCCAGGCAGCGAATTTGAGCGTCTCCTCGAGCGTGGCAGGCGTTTCTCCCGGCCCGCCAATGAGGAAGATCCAGAGCACGCCCATCCCGGCGCCTTCCACGTTCTCGGCCACTTTCCTCAGCTGCGCAACGTCGAAGCCCTTCTGCAGATTGTCGAGCACCGGATCGCTCGCGCTCTCGGCCGTAATCCCGAGCCACTTGAAGCCGGCGTGCCGCATCGCGTCGAGCAGCTCCACGGATGCGGTGGCCGGCGTGAAGTTCGTCGTGTCGAGATGCACCTTGAGATTGCGGCGCGTGATCGCCTCGCACACCGCCATCGCATGGCGCGGCGGTGCGTTGAAGGTAGAGTCGACGAACTCGAAGTGGCGGATGTGTGCCTCGGTCGCGAGCTCAGTGATCTCCTCGGCCACGAGCTCCGGTTCCCGCAGGCGGTATCCCCACCCCTCGACGTTGAGATACGTGCAGTAGATGCACTTGAACACGCAGCCGCGCTTCGTCTGAATCGGGACCGTTCCGCCACGGCGCTCGTAGCGCGCGAGGTCGAGCCAGCGATGCATGTGTACGGGCGGGAGTGAATCGAGCGCACCGTCGCCGCCGGGGGGCGTGAGTACGCGCCGTCCATCCACGCGGCGCACGACGCCGGGGATCGCCCCCGGCGTGCGCCCCGCCGCCAGCTCGGCGATGAGCGCGGGGGTCGCGCGCTCGCCATCGCCGGCCACCGCATGCTCGACACCGAGCTCGTCGGAGAGCGCTTCGGGCGCCACGCCGAATGCGGCGCCCCCCGCGATCACCTGCGCGCGCGGCGCTGCCGCTCTAAGCGTGTTCAGAAGCGACGACGCCGCAGGCGTATAGTGCTGCAGCGCGACGAGATCACTGTTGTCGATGTTACGGACGGACAGACCGATGACATCGGGATTGAACGACGTCGCGGTCTCGCGCGCCATGCGATGAGGATCGCGAGCGAAACAGAGATCCAGCACCCGCACATCGTGTCCCGCATGCCCGAGCGCGGACGCGACGCACGCGACGCCATTCGGCACCACGGGCATCGGCTGACGCTCCCGATTCGCGCTCACGAGAAGCACGCGCGGACGCGTGCTCACGCTGCGCCCGCTAGTGCAAGAGCATTAGCACGCTTACCGATACGAGCGCTCCGATCAATGTGCACGCGGCGTTGACGCCGTCGTTGTTCAGCCATCCCAATCCTCCCGCCCGCTCTGTTCGCGAACCGCAGTCGTGTACGATCCGCTCGGTCGCGCTGTTGCAGCTCCCGCAGAATCGGCGCGATTGCCAGAGCGCGCCACTCACCGAATCTACGAGTGCTCCGATCATCCCGCCCACTGATACTGCGAGCACCACATGGGCGTTCCAGTGCAGCAACCACGCCGCGAGCGCAATGAACAGCGTGCCGGCCGCCATCGCCCCGAGGCCCAACGCGCTCACCCCGCCGGAGGTGCCCGTGGGAACGATGCGCCAGGTGGTGATCATGCGCGGTGGCGAGGTCGAGAGCATCCCGATCTCGGTGCCCCACGTGTCGGAAGCGGACGCCGCAAGAGCGCCTGCGCCCGCGGCGAGCCAGAGGTCGGACGGAGCAATGAGCTGGAGTGCCGCGGCGGCCATGAACACAGCTCCGTTCGCGAAGACCTGCGTCGCGTCGCGCGCGCCCCCCTTCTCGACGATATTTCCGCTGCGCTGCGTCTTCACGCGCGCGCCCACGCGGCTGAGCAGGGACGACGACACGAAATAGAGCACGAGCAACGCGCCCCACGCCCACCCGGCCGCGATGGCCACGGTCCCAATGAACAGAGCAGCAGCGGCGCCGGAGCGGCTGAGCGAACCCGCGCGCCAAGCCGCAAGTGCGATCGCGGCCGCAACGAATGCGCCGGCGATCGCTCGACCGATCACTCCTGCGAGCGAGCGACCTCTTCGTTCATCAACGCGGACAGAATCTTCCGTCTCAGCGTTGGCGGCGCGCGCTCGATCACCGCGCGCTTTTCCATGAATCGGAGAAAGACCCGCTCGTACTCGAAATGCGGAAAGCACCCTCGGCATTCGGCGAGGTGCATGCGGATCTGCTCATCCACTTCGGGCGTGAGCTCACCATCGAGAAACTCGTAGAGCTTCTCCATGGTGCGCTGGCAGGGCGACGGTTCGCCTGAGGGACACTCATTCATGAACGGCTCGTGCAGAGATGCTGGAGCGCGCAGGGCGCAGATCAAGTCGCGGAGCAAATTCCGGGTGAAATTGAAGCCCAGGCTGCTAGGAAATGAAGCCCCCAAAACGCCTTCAGGTTCCCGCCGAGCCGCTCGAAGGACTCTTACCGTCCGTGGGACTGCTTGATGCAGTCCTGCCATGAGATTACCTTCTTCGCAGCCCTCCGTCGCCCCTTCCCAACACATGTCTACGACCGTCGACGCGCTCCTCCCGCTCAGCTTTCTCGAGGCGGTGCGCAATGTCGATAGCCCCGATGGCGATCTCGATGCGGAGTTCGTACCCGAGCTCCGCAACAAACGCCTCGGCCTGAGTGATACCGTGTACGCGCAGATCAAGCGCTACACCGACGCCGCGCGCCGTAAAGAGCGCCCGGTTTTCGACGAGGCCGTGGGGCTGGCGCGTCTGATCGGGCGTCGCCCCGACGCCGAGGCCGTCTTTCGCGCCGCGGGGCGCTATCTGGCGATGCAGACGTATCTGAGCATTCCGGCCACCACGCGCCGGATGATCACCGTGCTCCCGGCAATCCTGTCGCGCCCGATCGCACTTCGCCACGTGGAACGGATCGCCGCACGCTTTCTGAACGGAA